>JAIFMA010000252.1 GCA_020048795.1 Rhodoferax sp. | reverse complement strand
TTTGAACTTGGCCTGACTGAGGCGCAGCGTAGCCGCGCTGGCGATCTCACGCACCAGATGTTTGCCACCCGAACACTGGGTTTGACCGGACGTTTGCCGCCGGCTGCGCTGGCCGACTATCTGTCGGGTCTGCTGATCGGCAACGAGCTGGTGTCTGGCCTGACCGGTGTTCACGAACAGGATCCGATGCCGCTGATCCTGATTGGCGAGCCGGCGCTCTGCCAACGCTATAGCGATGCGCTGACCCACCTCGGCCAGCCGGTTGCAGCGGTGCTGGGAAACACCGCGACGTCTGGCTTGTGGAATTTTGCGCTGGCGGCAGGTGTGCTGCCGCCACTCACGTGATTCTTTTTGCCGGAGAAAACATGACTCACCACGCCACAATGACCGAGCGCTTTGCCGCAGCGCAAGCGGTGTTGCCCCTGGTTGCCATCCTGCGCGGCATCACGCCGCAGGAGGTGGTTGAGATCGGAGTCAGCCTGGTGGATGCGGGCTTTTGTCTGATTGAGGTGCCGCTCAATTCGCCTGACCCTTTCGCCAGCATCGCTGCGCTGCGCCAGGCACTTCCTGCTGACGTGCTGGTGGGCGCCGGCACGGTGTTGAATGTTGGCCAAATCGATCAACTGCGTGACTGTGGCGCTGAACTGGCGGTGATGCCGCATGCCGACGTGAGTCTGATTCACGCCGCCAAGGCCGCCGGACTACTCTGCGTGCCCGGCATCGCCACGCCGACCGAGGCCTTTGCTGCGCTGGCAGCGGGTGCCGATGCGCTCAAGATATTCCCCGCAGAGCTGGTGACACCGGCGATTCTGAAGGCTATGTGTGCAGTGTTGCCGAAAGGAACTGGTTTGTTGCCGGTGGGCGGCATCAAGCCGGAGTCCATCAAACCCTACGTAGATGCCGGGGCCACCGGCTTTGGTCTTGGTTCGGCGCTTTACAAGCCGGGCATGACGGCGCAGCAAACCGCAGCCACGGCGCGCCAATTTGTTGCTGCCTGGCAGTCTGTCCGTCCGAGCTGACGCGACAGACTTGATGCGTTTGGGAGCTGTTGACAGACCGGTTCAATATCCTGCCGAATTCAAACGCCAATATCTGTTTTGGAGAAACGGACTACCAGACACAAATGACTTGAAAATGGATTAAGCCAAGCCAGCCAGGCCGACTGGTTCTTGCGCAATTTTGAGTTTTGGTGACGGGGTCAGGGCTTATCAGCTATCCTTGCACGTTGATCAACTACCGCATGTCCTGCTTTACCGGCTGTGTCTGACCCCTACCCCACGCGTCCCGAGCGCGAAGACAATCGAACGCTGCTCCAAAAAATTGCCGAATTCATCCATCCCGGGCCGGATTCCACCGATGAACTGATCGACTGGCTGATCGAAGCCGAGCACAACAAGATCATTGGCGGCGACTCCCGCAAGATGTTAGAAGGTGTAATCCGCATGGCAGACATGACCGTCGGTGATGTCATGGTGCCCTCGACGCGCATGGAACTGGTCAACATTGAAGATCCGCATGGTCAGATGATGCACGGTGTGATCGATACCGCGCACTCACGTTTCCCGGTTTATGAGCACGAGCGGGAAAACATCATTGGCATTCTGATGGCCAAGGATCTGCTCAAACTACAACGCGCACCCGAACTCAACATCCGCGCGCTGTTGCGGCCCGCCGTGTTTGTGCCCGAAAGCAAGGGGCTCAATGACTTGCTGCGCGACTTCCAGAGCAATCACAATCACCTGGCCATCGTGATTGATGAATTTGGCCGGGTGGCTGGCCTGATCACCATCGAAGACGTGCTGGAACAGATCGTGGGCGAGATCGAGGACGAGTTCGACATCGCCGAAGACAACGGAGACATCTTCGGTCTGGCCGACCGGACCTACCGCGTCAGCGGCGACACCCTGATCGAGCGGGTCGAGCATACCTTTGGCGTGAAGATCGAGAGCACCGATCCAGACGATGAATTTGAGACGATTGGCGGCCTGATTGCGCATGAGATGGGTCATGTTCCCAAGCGCGGTGAGCACTTTGCGTTTGCCGGGCTGGACTTTGCGGTGTTGCACACCCGGGGGGGGGCGGTGAAATGGTTCAAGGTTTCCCCGGTGGCGAATGCAACACCCTGAAAACACGGCAGGTTTTAACCTGTTTGTCAGGCGGCCCCAAGGGAGCAACCTGCTGCCCGCCCTGCTGGCGCTTCTGGCAGGCGGCTTGCAGGCCGCCAGCGTGGCCTGGCCGCTGAAAATGCCCATGGCCCCGGTTGTGCCAGGGCTACAGCAGGGGCAAACGGTCTGGTGGGCGCAGACCGTGGCGATGGTCGTGCTGGTGCGCCTGCTGATGAGCAGCAGCGGTGTGCGTCAGGCCGCGTGGCGTGGCTGGCTGTTTGCATTGGCCTGGTTGTCGCTGACGTTCGCCTGGCTGTTTACTTCCATGCACACCTACGGCGGGCTGCCCGCTGCACTGGCGGCTCTGGCAGTGCTGGCATTGGCTGGGGCGCTGGCTGTTTACTACGCGCTAGCCTGTGGATCATTTTGGGCGCTAGCGCCCATTAATAAAGCGTTGAGTGCTATTCTTTTTGCATTACTCTGGTTACTGGCCGAACTGGCACGTGGCCAATGGTTAACCGGCTTTGGCTGGGGGGCCATTGCTTATGCGCAGCTTGACGGCCCACTGGCGGACTTGATTGGCTGGTGCGGAGCCTACGGTGTCGGCTTTGCCGCAGCCCTGATGGCCGCGTTGCTGGCCATGCAGGCGGGCCCTGCCAGTGGAATTGAGCGCAGTGTGGCAGGCGGGCTGCTGCTGGCTTTGCTGGCGCTGGCAATCGGCCTGCCCGCGCCTGCCGGCCGCACACTGGATCGTTTGAGTGTGAGCCTGCTACAGGGCAATATCGCCCAGGAAGAAAAATTTCAGCCCAACACCGGCGTGCCAGCGGCCTTGCGCTGGTACGGCGAGCAACTCCAGTCCAGCCGCAGCGCGCTCACCATCACCCCCGAGACCGCGCTGGCCCTGCTTCCGGGGCAACTCCCTGAGGGTTATTGGGCCAGCCTGCAGCAGCGCTTTGCCAGCGGCGAGCAGGCGGCTTTGGTCGGCATGCCGCTGGGCAGCCATGACCAGGGCTACACCAACTCGGTCGTGGGCTTTAAACCCGGGCAAAGCGCCGCCTGGCGTTACGACAAGCACCACCTGGTGCCGTTTGGCGAGTTCATTCCACCGCTATTTCGCTGGTTCACACAACTGATGAACATTCCGCTGGGTGATTTCAATCGCGGTACGCTGCCACAGCCCACTTTTGACTGGCGCGGGCAGCGCCTGGCCACCACCATTTGCTACGAAAACCTGTTTAGTGAGGAACTGGCAACCCAGTTCAGCGATCCGGCAACGGCACCCACCATCCTGGTCAACATCAGCAACCTGGGCTGGTTTGGCGAACACCTGGCGATGGATCAACACCTGCAGATCGCCCGCATGCGAACGCTGGAGTTCGACCGGCCCTTCTTGCTGGCCACCAATACCGGGCAGAGCGCCATCGTCGATCATCAGGGGCGTATCCGCCAGGCCCTTGTGCCACACACCGCCGCCGTGCTGAGCGGCGAAGTGCAGGGGCGCAGCGGCATCACGCCATACGCCTTCTGGGCATCGCGCTGGGGTTTGTGGCCCTTATGGTGGGCCGCCACCTTGGGTTTGCTACTGATCTGGTGGGGCGGTCGGCCCAGGCGCTTGGCCCCGCCAGGCTCTGATTGGCGGCATCTGCCTTGATCCTGCCATGCCCGGCGCGCACAGCCAGCCCGAACCCGTAAAATCCGCAACTTGCACGCCAGCTTTGGCGTGGGTTTCACCAATCAGCGCAGCCTGGCCTGCGCGACACCATTTATGTTGACCTTCCAGCAAATCATCTTGAAACTGCAGTCGTACTGGGATACCCAGGGCTGCGCATTGTTACAACCCTATGACATGGAAGTCGGTGCCGGCACTTCGCATACCGCGACATTTTTAAGAGCACTTGGCCCCGAGCCCTGGAAAGCTGCCTATGTGCAGCCGAGTCGCCGCCCAAAAGACGGCCGTTACGGCGAGAACCCGAACCGTCTACAGCATTACTACCAGTATCAGGTGGTTTTGAAGCCCGCCCCCAGCAACATTCTGGAGCTCTACCTGGGGAGTCTGGAGGCGCTGGGCTTCGATTTGAAAAAAAACGACATCCGTTTTGTCGAGGACGACTGGGAAAATCCCACCTTGGGTGCCTGGGGCCTGGGCTGGGAGGTCTGGCTCAACGGCATGGAGGTCACCCAGTTCACCTACTTCCAGCAGGTCGGCGGCATTGACTGTCGGCCGATCACCGGCGAGATCACTTACGGGCTGGAGCGTCTGGCGATGTATCTGCAAGGCGTGGACAACGTCTATAACCTGACCTGGACCGAAAGCCCCGACGGCACCACACTGACCTATGGCGATGTCTATAAACAAAACGAGGTTGAGCAGTCCACCTACAACTTCGAGCACAGCGATGCCGATTTCCTGTTCACGGCGTTCGCCGCCCACGAAAAACAGGCCAAGCACCTGATGCAGGCGCAACTCGCGTTGCCCGCCTATGAGCAGGTACTCAAGTGCGCACACAGCTTCAATCTGCTTGATGCACGTGGTGCCATTTCTGTCACCGAACGTGCCGCCTACATTGGACGCATCCGCAACCTGGCACGCGGCGTTGCCCAAAGCTACTTTGACAGCCGTGAGCGCCTGGGTTTTCCGATGGCACCGCGCGAGTGGGTGGCACAAATGGCAAAAAAAGCCGCATGAACCCCGCTCACCCAGAGTTGCCGTCGCCTCCTTGGTAAAAAGATACACACCATGATGTCCCAAAACCTTCTCGTTGAATTGTTTGTTGAAGAATTGCCCCCCAAGGCGCTCAAAAAGCTGGGCCAAGCCTTTGCCGGGCAACTGGCGGACCAGTTGCGCCTGCTCGGGCTGGTGTCCACAACATCGGTGGTGACACCGTTTGCCTCGCCGCGCCGACTGGCCGCACACATCACCGATGTGGCCGCCAAAGCCGCCGACAAAACGGTGGCACAAAAACTGATGCCGGTCAGCGTCGGACTCGATGCCAACGGTCGTGCCACGCCGGCCCTGCTGAAGAAACTGCAGGCGCTGGGTGCCGACGTGTCGGACCCGGCATTTGCCGTGGCAGCCCTGCGCAAAGCCCCCGATGGCAAAGCCGATGCCCTGTTTTTTGACAGCCTGGTGGGCGGTGCCACGCTGGATCTGGGGCTGCAAAAGGCGCTGGAAGACACACTGGCGAAGCTGCCCATCCCCAAGGTGATGAGCTACCAGTTGGAGTCCAACTGCGAGTTGCCGGGCTGGAGCAGCGTGAACTTTGTGCGCCCGGCGCATGGTCTGGTGGCCCTGCACGGAAGTACCGTGGTGCCGGTGAAGGTTTTGGGGCTGACGGCGGGCAACACCACGCAGGGGCACCGCTTTGAAGCACTGAAGTCGCCAGTACTGCTGAGCCATGCCGACCACTACGCCCAGACCCTTCGGGCCGATGGCGCGGTGATTGCGAGTTTCGACGAGCGACGCGCCGACATCGTTGACCAACTCGCGCAGGCAGCCGCGCAAGTGGGCGGCGCTTGCCGTCCGATTGAGGACGATGCCCTGCTCGACGAAGTCACGGCGCTGGTGGAGCGTCCACATGTACTGGTTTGCCAGTTTGAGTCGCAGTTTCTTGAAGTGCCCCAGGAGTGCCTGATCCTGACCATGAAGGCCAACCAGAAGTACTTTCCATTGCTGGATGCCAAGGGCCGGCTGACCGAGCGGTTTCTGGTGGTCAGCAACATCAACCCCGATGATGCCAGCGCGGTGATTGGCGGCAACGAACGGGTGGTGCGTCCGCGTCTGGCCGATGCCAAGTTTTTCTTTGACCAGGATCGCAAGAAGTCACTTGACTCCAGGGTGGTCGGCCTTGACAAGGTGGTGTACCACAACAAGTTGGGAACGCAGGGAGAACGTATGCAGCGGGTGTGCAGCATTGCGCGCAGCATTGCCAGCTTGCTTGAGCAAGCTGACCGCCCTGGCTATGACCCAGGCCTGCTGGCCCAGGCGGAGTTGGCGGCACGTTTGGCCAAGACCGACCTGCTGACCGACATGGTGGGCGAGTTTCCCGAATTGCAGGGCATCATGGGGGGCTACTACGCCCGCCACGACGGCCTGTCTGAAGAAGTTGCCCAGGCCATCGAAGACCACTACAAACCGCGTTTTGCAGGCGACGTGTTGCCACGCAACCCCACCGGCTTGGTGGTGGCGCTGGCCGACAAGCTGGAAACCCTGGTGGGCATGTTTGGTATCGGCAATCTGCCCACCGGTGACAAAGACCCCTTCGCGCTGCGCCGTCACGCCCTGGGGCTCATCCGCATGCTGTCCGAGAAAGACCTGCCGCTGGCGCTGGATGCACTGGTGGCAGCGGCAGTCCCTGCGTTTGGCAGCAAGATCACTGATCCCAGCGCGGCCCTGATTGACTTTGTCTTTGACCGGCTGGCGGGCACCCTGCGCGAGCAGGGCTACAGCGCGCTGGAAGTCGATGCGGTACTGGCGCTGCGACCCCCGCATCTGGGCGACGTGGGCAAGCGGCTGGCGGCAGTGCGGGCTTTTGCCGCCTTGCCCGAGGCCCCCGCCCTGGCTGCTGCCAACAAGCGCATCAGCAACATCCTGAAAAAGTCCGAGGTGGCCGTGGATGCCCATGTCAGCACAGTGCTGCTGCAAGAGCCTGCTGAACTGGCCCTGTTTGACACCCTGCAGAAGGTGCTGCCGCAGGCGCGCGCGCAGTTCGATGCCGGTGATTACGCTGGCGCACTGCAAACGCTGGCGGCCTTGCGGGTGCCGGTGGACGCATTTTTCGAGGGTGTCATGGTCAATGCCGAAGCACCGGACCTGCGGCTCAACCGCCTCGGCCTGCTGAAAACCCTGTTTGAGGCCATGAACCGTGTGGCCGACCTGTCGCGGCTGGCGGCCTGATCATGGCCCCGATCAAACTGGTCATTGTGGACCGCGACGGCACCATCAACCAGGACAGCACCGAGTTCATCAAGTCAGCCGACGAGTGGCAGGCCCTGCCGGGTGCGCTGGAGGCCATTGCCCGACTTAACCATGCGGGCTGGCATGTGGTGCTGGCCACCAACCAATCGGGTTTGGGACGCGGTTTGTTTGAAGTGTCTGACCTGAACGACATGCACGCCAAGATGCACCAGCAGCTAAGCGCTTTGGGTGGACGCATTGACGCCGTGTTTTATTGCCCGCACACGGCGAACGATGCCTGCCATTGCCGCAAGCCGGCATCGGGTCTGTTTGAACAAATTTCCGAACGCTACGGCATCAACCTCAAAGGCGTGCCGGTGGTGGGCGATGCCTTGCGTGACCTGCAGGCAGGTATTGCGCTGGGCTGCGAGCCACATCTGGTGCTTACCGGCAAAAGCCTGATTCACCGGGGAGGCAATTTGCCAGAGACCTTTCCGCCCCAGACACTCGTGCATACGGACCTGGCGGCATTTGCCGAGTTTTTGCTGACCCGTGAGGCACAAACCCTTTGATCCCGCCACCCTGCCCACCTTTTGCGAAACCTCATAAGCTATGAATAAAATAGCAGCTAGCGCATGCTCTATATGGGCTAGGGTCCAAATAGTCTTGTTATGGCGCTGATCCGTTCAGTTTGTCACATGGTATGGATGGTTATCACGGTGATCCCCTGGACGCTGGCCGTCCTGCTGGTGTCGCTGGTGGCACCGCGCAGCGCGGCCTGGTGGACAGCCGTAAGCTGGTTTCGCATGGTGGTGTGGGGCACGCGGGTGATTCTGGGCGTGCGCATGGAAGTGCAGGGCCTGGCGCATCTGCCGACAGGCCCGGCCAGCGCCGCGGTGCTGCTGGCCAAGCACCAGTCGGCCCTGGAAACACTTTGGCTGCCCACCCTGATGCCACATCCGCTGGCGTTTGTGTTCAAGCGCGAGTTGCTCAAAATCCCGTTTTTTGGTTGGTCGATGGCGCGTCTGGACATGATTCACATCAACCGCGAATCGCGCACGGTAGCCATGAAACATGTGATCGAACAGGGCCGGCGCTTGCTGGCACAAGGCACCTGGGTCATCATGTTTCCCGAGGGCACACGCATCCCGCGCGGCGAGGTCGGCACCTACCAGACTGCCGGCACGCGCCTGGCGGTCGAATCTGGTGCCCCGGTGGTGCCGATTGCCGTGGCCACGGCGCGCTGCTGGCCACGCGAAGGTTTTGTCAAGCAGCCCGGTGTGGTGCGGGTGTCGATTGGCCCTGCCATTGCCAGCGTGGGGCGAGACCCGAAGGCCCTGATGCGCGAGGCCCAAGCCTGGATCGAGGCCGAGATGCGGCGCATCGACCCCGAGGCTTACCGCTGACACCTGGGCTGCACACCCATGCACCCGCTGCTACGCTTCACACTCGATTTATTTGAGACAAAGCAGCCTCCAGCCCTTGTTGATACTGCGCAAGATGCTACTCAAGCTAGAGCAAAGAAGACCCCTTCAAAGGTCCCTGGCGTAACCCCGCTGAGCCCGCCAGCCGGGGCTGGGGTGGCGCAAATCAACTTTCACCATCCCCGCGCCAACCGCGAAGTGCAGTTGGGGCCAGTGCGGGTGGCTTATCTGTTCAACCGAGGCCAGCGGCGCAGCATCGGCTTCAGTGTCGGGCCTGACGGGCTGGCGGTACGGGCACCCAAGTGGGTGGCGCTGCGCGAGGTGGATGCCGCGTTGCAGGCCAAGTCAGCCTGGATTTTGCGCAAGCTGCAAGAGACCCGAGAGCGCCATGCACGCCTAACTGACCAGGTGATTGAGTGGCGCGACGGCGCCGAGCTACCCTTTTTGGGACAAATCCTGCGTGTCCAGCTCGACCCCGAGCAGCGTGCCGGCGCGACACCGCTGATCGCCGAGCCCCC
>JAIFMA010000097.1 GCA_020048795.1 Rhodoferax sp. | reverse complement strand
TGCCCGCCAGTGGGTGGTTGCCATCGAGTACCACGTGCTCAGGGTAAACATCGGTGACCGTGTAGAGCGCGTCCTGGGGTGTATCGGGACTGCAGCCTGCGGGCAGAGAGCTGCCTTCAAATGTCATGCCTTCTTCGAGCAGGTCAGGAAACAGGGCGCGGGGCTCAAGAAAAACCAATTGCTCGTTGTATTCGCCAAACGCTTGTTCGGGCTCGATGTGCAAGTTCACGGTGCTGCCGGCACTGCAGCCTTGCAGCGCGTCTTCAATCACCTGAAACAGATCTTCGCCACCGATCAGGAACTCAACCGGTTCGTCGAGCACATCCAATTCTTCGCCCAGGGAGTCCATGAGCGTCCAGCTTAAAGCAGCCACGCATTGTTGAGTAATTTTCATGCCTAGAATTGTCGCAGTTTGAAGCGCTGGCCATTCTCGGCACTTGTTTCAAACTTTGGAGAACCTGATGGACACCACCCAAGTGCTGCCGCTGCTCGGCGGTCTCAGCCCGCAGCTATTCATGAAACGGCATTGGCAGAAGAAACCCTTGCTGGTGCGTCAGGCTGCGCCGCATTTCAAGCCGCTGCTGAGCCGGGTTGAATTGTTTGATCTGGCGGCCAGCGAGGATGCCCAGACCCGCCTGGTGATCCAGCAACCGGGGAAGCTGCCGGGCTGGCGCTTGCGTCAGGGACCGTTTCAGCGCAAGGCGCTGCCGCCGCTCAAACAACCGGGCTGGACCATTCTGGTGCAGGGCGTGGACCTGCATATTGAATCGGTGCACCAGTTGATGAACCAGTTCCGCTTTGTCCCTGATGCCCGGCTTGACGACCTGATGATCAGCTTTGCCACCGATGGGGGTGGTGTTGGACCGCACTGTGACAGCTATGACGTGTTCTTGCTGCAAGCCCATGGTCGGCGGCGTTGGCGCATTGGTCGGCCAAAGGATTTGAGCCTGCAGCCTGATGTGCCGCTCAAGATACTGAGCCACTTTGTGCCGGAACAGGAGTTTGTGCTGGAGCCGGGCGACATGCTGTATCTGCCGCCCGGTTACGCCCACGATGGCATTGCCGAGGGTGAATGCATGACTTATTCCATTGGTTTTCGCATCCCCAGCAAGGCGGAACTGGCGCGCGAGTTGCTACAGCGGGTGGCAGAACATGCCGAGGATCAAGTGGGTCTGTCGCTGTACCGCGACCCCAGGCAGCCGGCCGTCAATCAAGCTGCCGAAATTCCGCCAAAGATGCTGGAATTTGCCACGCAAGCCGTGCAGCAGGCGTTGCAGAACCCGCACACACTGGCCCGGGGTCTGGGTGAATACTTGACCGAACCCAAGCCCAATGTCTGGTTTGACACCCAGGTGTTGCCAGAATCAGACAAGCAGATCAAGGGTTTGGGGGTGCGACTGGACCGGCGCAGCAAGATGATGTTTGATGCTCGCCACATCTTCATCAATGGCGAGAGTTTTACCGCATCTGCCAAGGACGCGGCACTGATGCGAAGCCTGGCTAACCAGCGTTTTCTTGATGCCAAGGATTTCGGCAGGCTTAGTGCACAGGCTTCTGATCTGGTTCAAGGCTGGGCGCAGGCGGGCTGGCTGCACGGTTTTTGAGGCGCTAGCACAACGCTTGGCCTTCGTCAAGCGTAAAAACCATTCCATTTCAAACTACAATGGCCGCCTGAGCGAATGTCGCGACAAGCGTGTTGGCTTGGTCTTTGCAGGCGACTGCAAAAACAATTTCCGCTAATTGTCTTTTTTTATCAGGTAACTACTCATGAACAAATCTCTCGTACTGATCGCCGTTATTGCCGCTGCTGCCGCTCTTTCCGCTTGCGGCAAGAAGGAAGAAGCGCCCGCACCCGCACCAGCACCCGCTGCTGCTCCCGCACCGGCTCCTGCTGCTGCACCGGCACCGGCTCCTGCCGCTTCTGAAGCAGCTTCTGCCCCCGCTGCTGCCGCACCTGCTTCCGCTGCTTCCAAGTAATCGGCCAGCGATTGGTTCTGAAAAGCCACCTTCGGGTGGCTTTTTTGTTGCAGCAACAGGGCCGACGGGCTGCGATGGCTTTCGACCCCGAAACGCAGGCGGTACCCGATTGTTGTTTTTATGATACAGGTAGCCGCCATAATCAAAAGTTCTGAAAAGTTCTGATTTGTTAACCAAAGATTGAAGGTAAACCCCCATGCTAGCGATTTTGTCCATTGTGTTTGTGCTCGCGTATGCCGCGATTGCGCTGGAGCACCAAATAAAAATCAACAAATCGGCCACGGCCCTGATTGGTGCCGGATTGCTTTGGACCATCTACGCCATGATGGGGTCGGATGTCAAACTGCTCGAAGAACATCTGGGTGCCTCGCTGATGGGCACGGCGCAAATCGTGTTCTTTTTGATGGGGGCCATGACGATTGTCGAGGTGGTGGATGCCCACAACGGTTTTGTTGTGATCACCTCACGCATCAAGACCACCAAACTGTCGAGCCTGATGTGGATGGTTGGTTTTGTGGCTTTTTTCCTGAGTTCCATTCTGGACAACCTGACCACCACCATCGTCATGGTGTCCTTGATGAAAAAGTTGCTTGACCAGCGTGAAGACCGGCTGTTTTTTGCCGGCATCATTGTCATTGCAGCCAATGCTGGCGGTGCCTGGACCCCGATTGGTGACGTGACCACCACCATGCTGTGGATTGGTGGTCAGATCACCACGCTGGCCATCATGAAGTCGTTATTTCTGCCCTCATTGATCAATCTGCTGGTGCCATTGACCGTGACGGCGTTTATTCTGAAGGGAAAACCGGTGATTGCCCCGGCGCGCCAGGAAGATGGACGCGGCCTGACCGCTAGCAGTTTTGAGAGCAGCCTGATGTTTTTCATGGGCATGGCGATTCTGGTGATGGTGCCGGTGTTCAAGACCATCACGCACCTGCCGCCGTTTTTGGGTATCTTGTTTGGTGTCGGGATTTTGTGGCTGGTCGGCGACCTGCTGCACGGCGACAAAACCGATGAGGACAAAAACCACCTGACGATCGGACACGCGTTGTCCCGGATTGACATGAGTTCAGTGGTGTTCTTCATAGGCATCCTGCTGGCGGTGGCTTCGCTGGAGCACACCCATATTCTGGGTTCATTGGCCGAGTGGCTGGACAAAACCGTGGGTCGGCAGGATGTCATCGTCATCATCATTGGCCTGGTCAGCGCGGTGGTGGACAACGTGCCGCTGGTGGCAGCCTCGATGGGCATGTACAGCATGGCGCAATACCCGCCTGACAGCTTTTTGTGGGAATTTATCGCCTACTGCGCGGGCACGGGCGGTTCCATCCTGATCATTGGCTCGGCTGCCGGGGTGGCCGCCATGGGGCTGGAGAAAATCAATTTCTTCTGGTACATGAAGAAGATCAGCGGCCTGGCTCTGATTGGCTATTTTGGCGGTGCCATTTGGTACATCGTGGAAATGCGCCTGTTCCCGCATTGAGCGTTGATGAAGGCGGCAGTTCTGGTGGCGCGTGCGGTTTTTCCGGAGGTTCTGGAGAAACTGGCGGCGCATTTTGAGCTGAGCACCAACCAGCCCGATGCGGTCTGGACGCAGGCCCAATTGATCAGCCAACTACAGGGCAAGCAGGGCGTATTGACCACTGGCAGCGAGCGTGTTGATGCAGCGCTGCTGGCAGCCTGTCCGGCGCTGAAAATCTGCGCCAACATGGCTGTGGGTTTTAACAACTTTGACTTGGACGCGATGAGCGCAGCCGGGGTGCTGGGCAGCAACACGCCGGATGTGCTGACAGACACCACCGCAGATTTCGGTTTTGCCCTGCTGCTGGCGACCGCCCGGCGCATGGCAGAGGCCGAGCATTTTTTGCGTGCCGGTTTGTGGAGCCGCTGGCGCTACGACATGTTTGCCGGGGCTGAGGTGCATGGCAGCACCCTGGGCATTCTGGGCATGGGCCGCATTGGGCAGGGCATTGCCCGACGTGCCGCGCACGGCTTTGGCATGCAGGTGATCTACCACAACCGCAGCAGGCTCGACGCTGCCACCGAATCCGCCTGTGCTGCCCGTTGGGTCAGCAAGACCGAATTGCTGCAAAGCTGTGACCACCTGATGCTGGTGCTGCCTTACAGCCCGCAGGCGCATCACGCTGTTGGTGCACCCGAACTGGCACAGATGAAACCCACAGCGACGCTGGTCAACATTGCCCGCGGGGGCATCGTGGACGATGCGGCGCTGGCTGCTGCCCTGCGGCAAGGCACTATCGCCGCTGCTGGGCTGGACGTGTTTGAAGGTGAGCCGCGGGTGCATCCCGATTTGCTGGCTTTGTCCAATGTGGTGCTGACCCCGCACATTGCCAGTGCCACTTTGTCCACGCGGCGGGCCATGGCCGATCTGGCAGCGGACAACCTGATCAGGTTTTTGGTGCATGGCCAAGCAGTGACACCACTGAACCCGCAGATATTGAACGGTGCCGCCAGCGCCTGATGGCTTGCCCGAATGCAGGTGGTGTATGTTGGGCGGCTGGCGTCCAATCATCCCTCAATTGCTCCTAAAAATAGAGCTGTCAGCACATATCCAATAAGCGCTGGTGACCATTTTCATCAATAAGTTTGAATTCCATGGGTGGCGCTTGATTCGGCCGGCTTTTGAACAACAATAGAGTTCATAGGAGTCTGTCAAGCGTGAATGAAATTCTGATGTGGGTCGCGGTCGCCCTGGGTGGGGTCAACGCGGTGGTGCTGGTACTGCTGCTGATGCGTCGCAGCACCGGACCTGGGTCGGAACTTGAGCGCCAAAACCAGTTGGCGCAACACCAGGCACTGATGAGTCAGATCAAGCAAAGTGGTGTCGATCTGACGCGTGAACTGCGTCGAGAAATCACTGAATCTGCCCGTGATGCCCGGCAAGAACTGGCCCAAAGCCTGGCCACCTTCCAGCAGACGCTGGTACAGCAGGCAGCCGAAGCCACCCGCACCCAAAACGCCCAGATCGATGCCTTTGGCCAGCAACTGGCGCTGCTGCAAAAGTCGCTGTCCGACACCCTGTCAAGCCAACTCTCGGGGCTGGGCGAATCGAACGCGCGACGCATGAGCGAAATCCGCGAAACGCTTGAGAAGCAGTTGGCGCAATTGCAAACCAGCAACGCCGCCAAGCTCGATGAAATGCGCTCCACGGTGGATGAAAAGCTGCAAACCACCTTGCAGACCCGCCTGGGTGAGAGTTTCAAGCAAGTGGCCGACCGGCTGGAGCAGGTTCACAAGGGCCTGGGCGAAATGCAGACGTTGGCGCAAGGGGTGGGCGACCTCAAACATTTGCTGACCAACGTCAAGACACGCGGTATTTTTGGCGAGGCGCAGTTGGCCGGTCTGTTGGAGCAGGTGTTTGTGCCTGACCAGTACGCAGCGCAGGTGGCCACCCGCCCGGGCAGCAAGAATGTGGTGGACTTTGCCATCAAGCTGCCGGGCCGGGCAGCGTCGGGTGAACCGCTGTGGTTGCCGATTGATGCCAAGTTCCCCAATGAAGACTACGAGCGCCTGCTTGATGCGCAGGGGCGTGCCGATGGGGTGGGTGCTGAACTGGCCGGGCGGGCGCTGGAGCAGCGCATCCGGCTGGAGGCCAGGTCCATCGCCGACAAATACCTGGAGCCTCCTTACACCACCGACTTTGCAATTCTGTTCTTGCCCACCGAAGGCCTGTACGCCGAAGTGCTGCGCCGGCCCGGGCTGATGGAAGCACTGCAGCGCGAGTGCCGCGTTACGCTGGCTGGCCCCACCACCTTGCTGGCCATGCTAAGTTCGTTGCAAATGGGGTTCAGAACGCTGGCGCTGGAAAAACGCTCGAGCGAAGTGTGGCAGGTGCTGGGTGCCGTGAAGACCGAGTTTGGCAAATTTGGTGATGTGCTGGCCAAGGTGAAAGCCCAGACCGAAACCGTGCTGAAGACACTCGACAGCGCCCAGACCCGTAGCCGAGCCATGGGCCGTGCGCTGAAGACGGTGGAGGCGCTACCCGACACCCAGGCCCTGTCGCTCACCAAGGCTGACCCGGACTTTGACAACATCGACGGTGCAGCACCGCCATGACGGCCGCTGCTGCCGTACCTGTGCTGACATCGGTGGCGCTGGCGCGACTGATTGCCGGCCATATCAGCCTGCACGCGTGTATGGCTGGCATGCGCATGGCTGCACCCTTGCTGGCGCTGCGGGAAGGCTACAGTGCTCTGGCCGTCGGCGTGCTGTTGTCACTGTTTGCGCTGACCCAGGTGTTTCTGGCCTTGCCCGCAGGTCGGTTTGCTGATCGAAACGGTTTTAAGCGGCCAGTCGGGTATTGTGTGCTGGCGGCAGCCAGCGGTGCCGGGCTGGCGGTGGTGTTTCCGGTGTTTCCGGTGTTGTGTCTCAGCGCCTTGATGACCGGTGGCGCCACCGGAGTGGCCTCGATCAGCCTGCAGCGCCATGTGGGCCGCTCGGCGCAGGACAACACCCAGCTCAAGACCCTGTTTAGCTGGTTGTCGATTGGCCCGGCTTTGTCCAATTTTGTTGGCCCGCTGGCGGCCGGTCTGCTGATTGACCAGGCTGGTTTTCGGGTGGCATTTTTCGGCCTGGCCTGCCTGCCGCTGATGACCTGGCTGTGGGTGCGCCGCACGCTGGAGCTGCCGCCGATCCCGGTCAAGCCGGGTGCCAGTTCGCGCCAGGCCTTTGACTTGCTGCGCCAGCCGATGATGCGTCGCCTGATGCTGGTGAACTGGCTGCTGTCCTCGTGCTGGGACGTGCACACCTTTATCGTACCGGTGCTCGGGCATGAACGCGGCCTGAGTGCCTCGGCCATTGGCGCCATTCTGGGCGGTTTTGCCTTAGCCGCCACCGGCGTGCGGGTGGTGCTGCCGCTGGTGGCAGCCCATTTGCGTGAATGGGTGGTGGTCACCGTCGCCATGCTGGTGACCGCCTTGTTGTTTGCGGTTTATCCGCTGATGCACACCGCGTGGGCGATGGCCACCTGCTCGGCTTTGCTGGGCATCGCTTTGGGCTCGGTGCAGCCCATGATCATGAGTACCTTGCACCAGATCACCCCCGAGGCGCGCCACGGCGAGGCACTGGGTTTTCGGCTGATGGCCATCAACGCTTCGAGCGTGCTGATGCCGATGCTGTTTGGTACGGCTGGCGCGGTGGTCGGGGTGTCGGTGGTGTTCTGGACGGTGGGGGCCGGGGTGGCGGTCGGGGCCCGGTCAGCCTGGCGCTTGCGGCCACCCAGGGCTCAGGCTCACAAGGCGTAAAAATGCTTGATGATGTCCCAGGCAGTCTGGGGCTCATCAACATAGTGCAGCAGGTTCAGGTCTTCGGCCGAGATCACGCCTTCTTCCAGCAGCACATCGGTGTTGAACAGCCGCTTCCAGTAATGACTGCCAAACAGCACGATCGGGACCGGCTGGGATTTGCGGGTTTGCACCAGGGTGATGACCTCAAACAACTCGTCGAGCGTGCCAAAACCACCGGGAAACGCCACCAAGGCCTTGGCCCGCATCATGAAGTGCATTTTGCGGATGGCAAAGTAATGAAACTTGAAGCTCAAGGCTGGCGTGACATACGGGTTGGCGCATTGTTCATGGGGCAGGGTGATGTTCAACCCCACCGTCGGGGCACCGATTTCGTGGGCACCACGGTTGGCCGCTTCCATGATGCCCGGGCCGCCACCGGTGCAGATGTAGAGTCTCTCGGCGGGGTCAATTTCGGCGCTGTACTGAGCCACCAGCCGCGCAAACAACCGAGCCTGATCGTAATAACCGGCGTTGCGACGATGGCGTTGGGCCAGTGCGATGGCAGCCGGGTCGCGGCTGGCCTGGGCTTGTTCCATGGCCTGTTGTGCAGTTTCGGGCGAGGGAAAGCGTGCACTGCCAAACACCACCACCGTGTGCTTGATGCCTTGCTCAGTCTGGTCCAGATCAGGTTTGAGCATTTCAAGCTGGATGCGGATGCCCCGGGTGTCGCGCCGCAGCATGAACTCTGGGTCGGCAAACGCCAGCCGGTAGGCGTTGGGCCGGACCACGGTGGCGTTGGCCGGGTGCTTCAACAAGTCCGCCCAGGCATCAGCCAGGCGGTGTTCGGTGATGTGTTCGGGGAGGGATTGGGTGTGTTCCATGGGGGAAACCCTTGCTGTGCAGTTGATGACACCCGACCGGTGGAATCAAACGCGCTTGCGGTACTCGCCGGTGCGGGTGTCGATTTCAACCTTGTCGCCTTGCGCCACAAAAATTGGCACACCAATCTCAAAACCGGTCGCGATCTTGGCCGGTTTCAGCACTTTGCCGGAGGTATCACCCTTGACCGCGGGCTCGGTCCAGGTGATTTCACGCACCACGCTGGTGGGTAACTCAACCGAAATCGCCTTGCCGTCATAAAACACCACTTCGACTGGCATGCCGTCTTCGAGGTAGCTCAGCGAGTCGCCCATGTTTTCGGCCTCAACTTCATACTGGTTGTAGTCCGCGTCCATGCAGACGTACATCGGATCGGCAAAGTAGGAGTAGGTGCAGTCTTTTTTGTCCAGAATGACCTGGTCAAGCTTGTCGTCCGCCTTGAAGACGATTTCGGTGTTGAAGTTGGCGATCAGGCTCTTGAGCTTCATGCGCACGGTGGCAGAGTTGCGCCCGCCCCGGCTGTATTCGGTTTTCAGCACGACCATCGGGTCTTTGCCGTTCATGATCACATTGCCAGCGCGGATTTCTTGAGCGATTTTCATAAATGAAACTTAAAACGATAAGGTAAAAATAGGCCGCGCATCAGGCGGCGAGGGCGGCCAGGGCATTGAATGAAAATTCAACCCGACACCGCAAAGCCTGCTATTTTAGTTGGTTTTAGTGGTGAAACGCAGCAGTTGGTTGGCCAGATCGATTTGTGTCAGCAGTTGCTGGCGAGCCAAAGACATGCTTTGCTGCCATTTTTGGCATTCATCTGGCGGTAAAGCCAAATCGCCCGGCAACGCGATGTTGCCGCCGCACGGGCTATTCCAGAGGTGATGAAAGGCGCGCAGGGATGCCGGGGCGTGCAGCCAGTCCAGAAAGGCATCGAGCTTGGCAAGGTGGGCACGATCGTCCTGTGGGTAAA
>JAIFMA010000143.1 GCA_020048795.1 Rhodoferax sp. | reverse complement strand
AACTGGAAAACTTACCTTGACCAGTTGCCCAAGGACCCCTGGGGGCAAGCCTACGTCTACCTCAATCCCGGCATCAAGGGTGAGGTGGACGTGATGTCCTACGGCGCCGATGGGCAATCCGGTGGCGACGGCAAGAATGCAGACATTGGTAGCTGGCAACCTTAAACGCGACGTCCCTGCTGTCCGGCCGGCCGGATGGCGTGGCTTCACCTTGCTGGAACTGCTGGTGGTGCTGGCGATTGTGGCGATGGGCTCAGCCGGTGTCGGATTTGCCCTGCGCGACACATCGCAGGCCCGGCTCGAGCGCGAGGCGCTGCGGCTTGGGGCCTTGCTGGAGTCGGCGCGGGTGCGTTCACAGGCCAGTGGCATGCCGTGGCGCTGGCAACTGACTCGTGAAGGTTTCCGGTTTGCGGGTGCCACCCGGGCCGATGCCGATTTGCCGCAACACTGGCAGGACCCGGACACCAGCGCCACGATCGATCATCCGGGCGCAGCCGGCGGCCTGAATCTGGGCCCTGAGCCCATCATTGAGCCGCAGAGCGTGACCCTGTTTTCGCGCAGTCAGCCGCAGCAAACGGTGCGCCTGGCAACCGACGGGGTGCGTCCGTTTGCCTTGCAGGTGGAGGCCCGGTGAAGCCTGGTTGGCGCGCCCGCTGGCACAGGCATCGCGGCTTCACGCTGGTCGAGGTGCTGGTGGCGCTGGGCATTGTGTCGATGGCCCTGATGGCCGGCTTGCAGGCCAGTGCTGCCCTGACGCGCCACGCCGGCCGTCAGTCGGACATGTTGCTGGCGCAGCTATGCGCCGAAAACGAGCTCGTCAAAATCCGCCTGGCCCGGCAGATGCCGGGCGTGGGTGACAGCCAGTTGCCCTGCGAGCAGGCCGGTCGCAGCCTGACCGTGGCCCTGGTGGTGCGGCCTACGCCCAACCCGAATTTTCGCCGGGTGGATGCCCAGGTGCTGGACGGTGAGTCGCCGATCTGGCGACTCACCACCATCGTGGGGCGCTACTGATGGCTGGCAAATACCTGCACCAGGTGGATGGTTTTACCCTGATCGAACTGCTGGTGGCGATCAGCCTGATGGCCCTGATGGCAGTGCTGAGCTGGCGCGGTCTGGACGGCATCAGCCGCACCCAGACACAGTTGCAACAGCGTGCCGACGAGGTGCTGACCCTGCAGGCCACGCTGGCCCAGTGGGGCGCTGACCTGGATGCCATGGCCGAGCAACCCGAGCTGGCGGGCCTGGATTGGGATGGCCGGGTGCTGCGCATTGTGCGGCGGGCCAGCGTCGAGCCCGTTGACGGCCTGCGCGTGGTGGCCTGGGCGCGGCGTTCGGTCGATGGGCAGGGGCAGTGGCTGCGCTGGCAGTCGCCGACGCTGCTCAGCCGCAGCGCGCTGGATCTGGCCTGGCAAAAGGCTGCGCTGTGGGCGCAAACCCCCAGCGACGAAGACCGCCTGCGTGAGGTGCGTACCGTGCCACTGGACAGTTGGCAGATTTTTTATTTCCGCAGCAACGCCTGGACCAACCCCTTGTCCAGCGCCGCCGAAGCCACGGCCGCAGCCCTTGCCGGGACGGTGGCACCGGTTGCGCTGCCTGACGGTGTGCGGCTGGTGTTGAAGCTGCCACCGGGCCAGGCGGTCAGCGGCAGCCTGGTGCGCGACTGGGTGCGACCATTGCTGGGCGGTGGCAAGTGAGGGGCCAGCGTGGTGCGGCCATCCTGACCGCCATGCTAACCGTGGTGTTGGTGGCGACACTGGCATCGGCCATGCTGTGGCAGCAATGGCGCGGGGCCGAGGTCGAGTCGGCGCAGCGCACCCGGGTGCAGGCGGCCTGGATTCTGGTGGGGGCGCTGGACTGGGCGCGGCTGATTTTGCGCGAGGACGCGCGCCAGGGCGGCGCTGATCACCTGGCCGAGCCCTGGGCGGTGCCGCTGGCCCCGGCGCGCCTGTCGACCTTTTTGGCGGCCGAGCGGGGCCAGGCCTTGGTCGGTGACAACCCCGACGCAGACCAGGAGGCGTTTTTGTCCGGCTCGATGCAGGACCTGCAGGCGCGCCTGAATGTCACCAACCTGATCGACAACGGCAAGCTGCACCAACCCAGCGTGGTTGCCTGGCGTCGCCTGTTCAAGCAGCTCAATCTGCCTGAGCGCGAGCTGCAGACGCTGACCCAATCCCTGCTGGCGGCCAGCACACCCGTGGCCAGCGCAGCGGCCGATGCGTCCAGGCCGTTGCTGCCCAGGGCGGTGCCTGATTTGCGCTGGCTGGGCTTGTCGGCATCGAGCCTGCAGACCTTGCAGCCGTTTATCACCCTGCTGCCCGAACGTACGGTGGTCAACCTCAACACCGCCGAGCCCGAGGTGTTGCTGGCCACCGTGACGGGGCTTGACATGGCACAAGCCCAGGCACTGGTGCAGGCCCGCGCAGCACAGCACCTGAGCACGCTGATGGATGCCGAAAACCTGGTGGATAACCCGGCAGTTCATTTTGATGCCACGGAACAAGGCGTGGCCTCACGCTTTTTCGGTGTCACCGGCCAGTTGCGCCTGGGACAGACCACGGTGCAGGAGCGCTCGGTGCTACAGCGTGACGGGCTGGATGTCAAGACTTTGAGCCGAACGCGTGAGGTGCTTACCGAATCGGCCTCACCCCTACAATGATTCGCTGATTGCCTATGCCGCTGTTGCTCATTACCCTCCCGCCTGACGCTGCCAGCCCGACGGCGCTGTTTGACTACGTGCAAAGCCCGGACGGCAGCGCGGTGGCCAGCCACGCCAGTGTGCCGCTGGGGCTGCTGCCTGCTGCCAATGCGCGCCAGGACGAGGTGGTGGCCGTGGTGCCGGCGCGTGCGCTGTCGTGGCACCAGCTACAGTTGCCGCAGGGCAGTGTGCCGCGCTCGATGTTTGGTGAACGCGGTGGCACGCGGTTGCGCGCCATTCTGGAGGGCTTGCTGGAAGACCAGTTGCTGGATGATCCGGCCCAGTACCACCTGGCGTTGCAGCCCCAGCCGGATGTGCGCAGCCCGGTGTGGGTGCTGGCCTGCTCGCGCGCCTGGCTCCAGGCCGGGCTCAAGGCGCTGGCCCAGGCCGGCTATGCGGTGACCCGCATCGTGCCGGAGTTTTCGCTGCAGACGCTGGCCGACGCGGTGTATGTCACCGAGCAGCCCCAAGGGGCTCAACTGACCGGTGTGCTGACCCGACCCGGACCGGCCGGCATGGCCATGGCGGCCGGCGTTCTGGTGTCAGAGTTGACGTCCACCAGCGCCGGTTTGCTTGAACCGGCGCTTCAGACCGGTCAGGACGCGGGCCAAGCCCTGGCCGGGCCGTCGGCCTTTCGCATCGTCGCTGAGCCGGCCGTGGCGGCGCTGGCAGAAGCCTTTTTTCAGCGACCGGTACAACTGCAGCAGCGTGCCGAGCGTTTGTTGCAGGCGGCGCAAGACCCCTGGGATCTGGCCCAGTTTGAGCTGGCCCACGCCAGCCGCGACCGGCGCTGGGCCCAGGTGGGGCAAGGGTTTGGCCGCTTGGCCCGGGGTGCGCAGTGGCGTGGCGCGCGCTGGTCGCTGCTGGCACTGGTTCTGGTCAATTTGGTGGGCCTCAACGCCTGGGCGCTGCGTGAGCAAGCCAGTTTGCGGGCCCGGCAGCAACAGATTCGTGCCGTGTTGACGGTCAGCTTTCCCAAAATACCGGTGGTGGTGGATGCACCGCTGCAAATGGCGCGTGAAGTGGCCTTGCTGCAGCGCAGCCGGGGCCATCCGGCGGGCTCCGATCTGGAGAATATCTTGTCATTGTTTTCGGCACTGGTGCCCGGTGTTTATGCGCTGAACGCTATTGATTATGCAGCACAAGAGTTGCGCTTGACCGGCTCACCGATGGACGATTCAGCCGCAGCGGCGGTGGTGGCGGGGCTCAAGGCGCGTGGCCTGACAGCGCGCTTGAACGGTGATCAATGGCTGATCGTGCCGGGAGCTGCACCATGAACTGGCCTGGCCCACTGCAGGCGCGCTGGCAGGCAGCATCCAGGCGCGATCGGCGTGGGTTGCTGATGGCGGCCGTGGTGCTGGGCCTGGCATGGGTCTGGTGGCTGGGTGTGGCGCCAGCGCTGGTGGTGCTGCGCTTGGCCGATGCGCAGCATCAGGCGCTGGAGGTCCAGTGGCAACAGATGCAGCGGCTGCAAACCCAGGCGCAAGCGCTTCAGGCACTGCCCACCCTGGACGCGCAGGAAACCCGGCGTGCCCTCGAGGCATCGGTCAAAGCGCTGGGCAGTGCGGCCCAGACCACGCCACAAATGGACCGGATGGTGGTCGCGCTCAAAGGCGTTGACGCGCTGGCGCTGACGCAATGGCTCAACGTGACCCGGCAGAACGCCCATGTGATGCCCACCGAGGTTCACTTGAAACGTGCTGGCGCTGCCAACTGGGAGGGCAGTGTGGTGTTCACCCTGCCCGCGCAGTGACATCCGGCGCATTTGAAGATGAAGAGCCTGACTTCTCCAAGCCGCCTGCGGCCCCGGGCCGGTCTGAGCCACAGCCCCGCGGCCAGCGCGCCCTGGGCCTGGGCGGGTGCCGGGGTGCTGGTGGGCCTGCTGGTCAGCGCCCTGGTGTTTGCGCCGGCACGCTGGCTGGTCAGCCTGCTGCATCTGGCCAGTGGCGGGCAACTGTTGCTCGAAGATGCACGCGGCACCTTGTGGCGTGGCTCGGCCCGCCTGAGCCTGGTGGGCGGCACCGGCAGCCTGGATGCCGCCACCCTGCCAGGGCACGTCCGTTGGCAGCTCGGTCCGTTGGCAAGTGCAGAAGGTGCCGGTCTGGCATTGGCCTGGCGGGCCGATTGTTGCCTGCTACAGCCCTGGACCTGGCAACTGTTGCCACGCTGGAGCGGGCTGCAACTTGCCGTGTCTGATCACCAGTCGCAGTGGCCGGCCCAGTGGCTCGCCGGTCTGGGTACGCCGTGGAACACGCTACAGATGCAGGGGCAGTTGACGCTGGCCACCCAGGCGCTGAGCCTGAGTTGGACCCGCGGGCGCCTGCAGGTGACTGGTGCGGCGCAACTCGAGGCGCAAGATCTGTCGTCGCGCCTGTCAACCCTGCGGCCCATGGGCAGTTATCGCCTGGCGCTCACCGGTGGGCCGACACCTGAGTTGTCGCTCAGCACCCTGGGCGGCAGTTTGCAGTTGTCGGGGCGGGGACAGTGGGTCGGGGGCAAGCTGCGCTTTGTCGGTGAGGCCAGTTCGGCGCCCGAATCACAAGCCGCGCTGTCCAATCTTTTGAACATCATCGGACGGCGCAACGGCGCCCGTTCCGTCATCAACGTGGGTTGAATCTGCATGACACATCTCCAAATCCGACCCTCTCACAACGCTCTGTTGTTGATAGCTATCCGCGCAATATTGACGGGCGCCATAGGCTTTTTTGCCATGTATTCCGGGGCCCAGCCCAGTGCCACGGGCAAGCCTGGCGAGCCGGTCACGCTGAATTTCCAGGCCGCCGAGATCGAAGCCGTGGCGCGCACCTTTGCCAGCATCACCGGGCGCAATGTGGTGGTTGACCCGCGCGTCAAGGGCACGCTCACCCTGGTCACCGAAAAGCCGGTCAGCCCGGCGCTGGCCCTGAGTCAGTTTGTTGCGGCCTTGCGGCTGCAGGGCTACACGCTGGTGGAGTCCGGCGGGCTGTACAAGGTGGTGCCGGAAGCCGATGCCAAGCTGCAGACCGCCGGGGTGTCGGTCAGCAGCGGTGAGCCGGGTGGCCAACCCAATGGCAATCAGATCGTGACGCAAATTTTCAAGCTCAACCACGAGTCGGCCAACAATCTGGTGCCGGTGCTGCGTCCGCTGATCAGCCCCAACAACACCATCAACGCCAACGTGGGCAACAATTCGCTGGTCATCACGGACTATGCTGACAACCTGCGCCGCCTGGGGCGCATCATTGCCGCCATGGACGTGGCCAATGCCACCGATGTGGAGGTGATCCCGCTCAAACACGCCATCGCCTCCGATCTGGCACCGCTGGTGCTGCGCTTGTTGGGCAGCAGCACTGGTGGCGTGCCCGCAGGTGCGGCCGACACCTCGTTCAAAACCACTCTGCTGGCCGAACCGCGCGCCAATGCGCTGATTTTGCGGGCCGCCAACGCGGCGCAACTGGCGCTGGTGCGTTCGTTGGTGACCCGGCTGGATCAACCCGACGCGCCCGGCCCCAACGGCGCGGCAGGCAATGTGTATGTGGTGTATCTGAAAAATGCCGACGCCACCAAGCTGGCTACCACCTTGCGCGCCGCCCTCAGTGGTGAGGCGCGGCCTGCGTCAGTGGCCGTTGCGGCACCGGCAGGTGTTACGGTCACACCGGCCTCGGTCAGTGCCACCGGGGGGCAGATTCAGGCCGATGCCGCCACCAATTCGCTCATCATCACCGCGCCCGAGCCGCAATACCGGCAGTTGCGGGCGGTGATCGACAAGCTCGATGCCCGGCGCGCCCAGGTGTTTGTCGAGAGCCTGATTGCCGAGGTCAGTGTCGATAAGGCGGCCGAATTTGGCATTCAGTGGCAGGGTGCCTTGGGCCAGGCCGGCGACGGCGTGATTGGCCTGCTGGGCAGCAACTTTGGCACGGCGGGCAAGAACATCATCAACCTGGCCACCGGCGCGGCCACGGGTGCGGTGACACCGGCGCGCGGGCTCAACATTGGTGCGGCGCAGCAGACCAACGGCGTCTATGTGCTGGGCTTTCTGGCACGTTTTCTGGAAGACTCCGGCAGCGGCAACGTGTTGTCCACCCCCAACCTGCTGACGCTGGACAACGAAGAAGCCAAGATCGTGATCGGCCAGAACGTGCCTTTTGTCACCGGGCAGTTCACCAACACCACCTCCGGCACCGGTACGGTCAACCCGTTTCAGACCATTGAGCGCAAGGATGTTGGCCTGACGCTCAAGGTGAAACCGCAAATCAGCGAAAACGGCACCGTCAAGCTGGCGATTTACCAGGAGGTGTCGAGCGTGCTGGCCTCAACCGTGAATGCCGTTAACGGCCCGACCACCAACAAACGCACCATCGAGTCCAATGTGCTGGTCGATGACGGCAGCATCGTGGTGCTGGGTGGCCTGCTGCAGGACGAATACTCGGGCAATGCCGAAAAAGTGCCCGGCCTGGCCGATCTGCCCTTGTTTGGCAACCTGTTCAAGAGCGAGTCCCGGAGCCGCAAGAAAACCAACCTGATGGTGTTTTTACGCCCGGTGGTGGTGCGTGACAGCAAGGACTCGCAGCGCCTGTCGCTCGACCGCTACGACCTGATGCGCTCGGGGCTGAAAGACAATCAACCCCTGCCCAGCAGTGTGGTGCCGGTCAATGATTCACCCTTGCTGCCACCGGCACCGCCCAAGTCCGGGGTGAATGGCATCACCGGCTCGCAGACCATGCCCGCTGCGCCTGGTGCGTTGGTCGTCAAACCCGCGTCGTGATCCAGACTGGTATTGCCACGCCATGCGTTACCCACTGCCTTACGCCTTTGCGCGCACCTACCAGTTGCTGCTGGAAGACGATGCCGAACAACTGACTTTGTGGCTGCACCCCGAGTCAGCGCCTGCCGCCTTGGGTGAGGTGCTGCGCAAATACCCGCACAGCCGCCTGCAGACGCAAGCAGCGCCAGCCCTGATCCAGCGCATCAGCGCCGCCTACGCGCAGGGCGAATCCAGCGCGGCTGCCGTGGTCAGCGAGGTGGAAAGCGATGCCGACCTGTCACGCATGATGCAGGAGCTGCCGGCCATTGAAGACCTGCTGGAAAACGCTGACGATGCGCCCATCATCCGCATGCTCAACGCGCTGCTGACGCAGGCGGCACGCGACGGGGCCAGTGACATCCACATCGAGCCCTATGAGCGTCACAGCAGTGTGCGTTTTCGGGTCGATGGCACGCTGCGCGAGGTGGTACAGCCCAACCGGGCACTGCACGCGGCGCTGATCAGCCGGCTGAAGATCATGGCCGAACTCGACATTTCCGAGCGCCGCCTGCCGCAGGATGGCCGTATCAGCCTGCGCATCGGCACCCGGGCAGTGGATGTGCGCGTCAGCACCCTGCCCAGCGCGCATGGCGAGCGTGCCGTATTGCGCTTGCTGGATAAATCGGAAGGTCGCCTGAGCCTGGAGGTGCTGGGCATGCAGGGCGAGGTGTTGCGCCGCTTCGAGGCGCTGGTGGCGCAACCGCACGGCATTGTGCTGGTGACCGGCCCCACCGGCTCGGGTAAAACCACCACGCTGTATGCGGCCCTGAGCCGGCTCGATGCCACGCGCAACAACATCATGACGGTGGAAGACCCGATCGAGTACGAACTGGCTGGCGTGGGCCAGACCCAGGTCAACCCGAAAATCGAGCTGGACTTTGCCAAAGCCTTGCGCGCCATTCTGCGGCAAGACCCGGACATCATCATGATTGGTGAAATCCGCGACTTCGAAACTGCCCAAATTGCCATCCAGGCCAGCCTGACCGGGCACCTGGTGCTGGCCACCCTGCACACCAACGATGCGGCGAGTGCCGTGACGCGCCTGACCGACATGGGGGTGGAGCCATTCCTGCTGAGTTCGTCGCTGCTGGGGGTGCTGGCGCAACGGCTGGTGCGCAAGCTGTGTGGGCACTGCCAGGTGAACCATCGTCCGGTGGGCTGCCCGCACTGCGGTCAAACCGGCTATAGCGGGCGCAGCGGCGTGTTTGAACTGCTGGTCACTGACGATCCCATCCGCGCCCAGATCCATCAGCGCACCGCTGAGGCCGACATCCGCGCCGCCGCGCAGGCCGCTGGCATGGTGCTGATGCGCGAGGACGGCGAGCGTCTGGTCAGCATGGGCTTGACCTCGCGTGAAGAACTGGTGCGTGTCACGCGCGATTGAGTCATGTCACATCTATATCCAATCGGCCTGTAGCCGCGTGCGGTAGAGCAAAACTGGTTGCCTCGGCCTTGAGCTTGCGAATTAGCTTGCGTCAGGTACGGCATGCGGCTCTTATGCATCATGAGAAAGATGCATAAGTCATTTGATGAGGGCTTTTTTTCCGTCAAAGCGGTGTGCAGCCTATTTGCACAGTCGCAAAATGATCGATTGCTTGTTTGAGCCAGGTTTTTGGCAAATTCATTGAGTGTGTCTATGTTGAAGTCTTTGCGTTGGTCGATTTTCTTTCTGGGGGGTATTGGCACGCTGGCCGCCCTGATGGTTGCACTGCAGGGGTATTGGGCTCAAGGGCAGATGAATCAGCGCGCGACCGAGGTGTTTGTCTCCAAAGACATGGTGGCCGACATCTTGCCCCCGCCGATGTACCTGGTGGAACTCAGGCTGGTGTTGTCACAGGCGGTCGAAGGCACCCTCAGCGCGGCCGAGGCCAGGACGCAGTTTGAACGCCTGGTGTCGGAGTACCAGGCGCGGGTCGATTACTGGACCAAAAACCCGCCGTATGGGTTGGAGCGCCAGTTGCTGGGCCGCCAGCACGAGGCGGCCAAAAAGTTCATGACCGCAGCAAAGGCCGTCGTCATTGACAAATTGCTGGCCGGTGAGGTCGAGGCCGCGCGACAAGGTCTGCCGGCAGTCCATGTCTTGTACCAGGAGCACCGCAGCGGCGTGGAGGAGACTGTCAATGCTGGCAACCAGTTTGCCGCCGCATCGATGGTGTCGTTTGATGCAACACAGCTACTCTCGGCAAAGATCGCCTTGGGCTTCGCCATGGCGGCAGTTGCTTTGGTCGCACTGTTCTCCAGGTTGGTGCTGCGCAGCACACGACGACAGCTCGGCGCTGAGCCGCACGAATGTGCCCAGGTGGCGCAACGCGTGAGCGCAGGAGACCTGAGCGTGCAGATTGACCTGCAGCCGGGTGACAGCACCAGCCTGA
>JAIFMA010000067.1 GCA_020048795.1 Rhodoferax sp. | reverse complement strand
GGTGGATGACTACATTGATGCGGTGCAGTGGAACGCCACCACCAATGCCCCGGCCACCACGCGGGTCACCAACGGCTTTGGCGTGCTGAAGTACATGAACCAATCGGCGCGCCTGTATGGTGTCAACCTCTCCGGCCACATGTCATTGGCCAAGTCAGCCTGGGGTGAATTCGGCGTCAAAGGCCTGCTGAACTACACCAAAGGCACCAATGAGGACACGGGTGGCAACCTGTACAACACCATGCCCATGAACGCCAAACTGGCCGTGACACAAACGGTGGGTGGCTGGTCCAACAGTGCCGAGTTGGTGATGGTCAGCGCCAAAGACGATGTGAATGCCATGCGCAACGAGATCAAGACCCCGGGCTACAGCCTGGTCAACCTGTTTGACAAGTTTTACAACCTGCCCACGGGCGGCGCGTACACCGGCCAGGGCACCACCATGACCAACCCGGCCTTGCCCAATTACCCTCAGTGGGGTACCGCTGTGCCGGGCATGGGGCGCTCGGTCTATGTGGGTGTGAACGCGAAGTTCTAACTTTGATCGACTCAGGCCACCCCCGGACGTGCAAGTTGTTTCACGTTGAAGCACCGTCCCACGACCTCAGGAATCTACCTATTTTGATAGCTGTCAGCGCAATCAACATAGGGGCTTGAGGTCATTTTTATTGTTATTCAAGGAGGCATCATGCGATCACCCAGACAAGCTGGCACGCGCAGCCTGGGGCCGCGCCAAACCTTGCCAGTCAACCAAGCCGGACAGCTCTGGCAAGTCACTGCTGGCGCTGCCCGGCGACGTGGTGGGGGCCGGGCAATGGATCGGCACCGACGACAGCCTGAGCCTGCGTGCACTGACCCCGGTGGGTTTTCCCGCGGCACGCATCAAGGGTGCGTCCCTGAGGCGAGTGCCGCTGGACAGCGTGGTGTGCCGGCGCGCCGGGTTACAGTGCTGGAAGCCTGCGCGTGAATGGTGACTTTGCATAGGGGCTTGCTGGTGAAGACTGATATCGTGGTAGGGCGACTGGCCGGACTGGCCCTGGTGCTGGCTTTGCACGCCGCAGCCCTGTATGGCTTGTGGCGCGCCAGGCTGATGCCGTCGCCTGCCGAGGCTGCGACCCTGTTCGTCAACTTCATCGCGCCAGCACCAAGCAAGCCACCTGAGCCAGCCCAGCCTGCGCGCGTGGCCAAGCCAAAGACCCGGCCGGTTGAGCCGCAGCCAGCCCGCCAGCTTGTTGCTCAAGTGCCAGCAGCAGAACCGTCGGACCAGGTGGCGCCACCGCCGGTCAAACCGGTGCCGCTGCAAGTACCCCTGGCAGCGGTGACGGCCCCCGTCCTTCAAGCGCTGTTGCCCAGTGCTCCGGTGGCACTGGCAGCGGAGCTTTCGGTGGCTTGCCCGCAACGGATGGCACCCGCTTATCCTGCCATCTCGCGCCGTTTGGGTGAGTCGGGTGTGGTGGTTTTGCATGTGGATCTGAGCGACACTGGCGTGGTCGCTGCCGCCCGGGTACACAGCTCCAGCGGGTTCAATCGGCTTGACGATGCCGCCCTGACGGCGGTGCGCAGTTGGCACTGCACGCCACCCACCCGCAATGGCCAGCCGGTGCGCGCCACCGCCTTGCAACCCTTTCATTTTGTGATTCAAGGAAACTGAAGCGATGGAACAGACCGCCGTTGAAGGCCTGGGCTTTGCCCACTTTTTGAGCCAAACCGACAGCATGGGAAAAATCGTGCTGGGTATCCTGCTGCTGCTGTCTGTGGCCAGTTGGTATTTGATCTTGACCCGGGCTCTGGCCAATACCCTGGCGCAGCGCCGGGCCGATGCGTTCGTCAAGCAGTTCTGGCAGGCCCCCACGCTAGAGCAAGCCGCCGCTGCGCTGCGCCAGCGCCCGGCAGACAACGCGTTTGCCGAATTGGTGCAAAAGGCGCTCGATACCATGGCCGACAGCCACCATGACAGTCTGGCGGTGGCCGGTGGTATGGGTGAATACCTGACGCGCACGCTGGGCAACCAGGTGGACCAGGAAGCGGCGCAGGCCGAATATGGCTTGACCGTGCTGGCATCAGCGGGGTCGGCAGCACCCTATATCGGTTTGTTTGGCACGGTGTGGGGCATCTACCATGCGCTGGTGCAAATTGGCATGAGCGGCCAAGGTACCCTCGACAAAGTGGCCGGGCCGGTGGGAGAGGCGCTGATCATGACCGCCCTGGGCCTGGCGGTGGCCATACCCGCTGTGCTGGCCTACAACGCCTTTAACCGGCGCAACCGCATGTGGCTGGCGCGACTGGAGTCGTTTTCGCACGATTTGTATGTGTTGCTGACCATCAAGACCGGCAGTGCCGGTGTCGCCAACAGTGGTGCCACTGGGTGTCAGGGCTAAACCATGGCAGCGCGTAACTTCAGACGCTACCGCGACCAGCCACCCCTGGCCGACATGAATGTGGTGCCGCTGGTGGACGTGATGCTGGTTCTGCTGGTGATCTTCATCGTCACGGCGCCCTTGCTCACCCACGCCGTCAAGATTGATTTGCCCAAGGCATCCAGCCGTGTCAACATCACCAAGCCCGAGCACATTGCGCTTGGCATCCGGGTCAACGGCGAGTTGTTCTGGAACGGTGAGCAACTTGCCCTGGACGCGCTGGCGCAGCGCTTTGCCCAGGAGGCAGCCAAACAGCCGCAGCCCGAAATACACATCCACGCCGACCGGCTGGTGGTTTACGAAAAAGTGTCCCAGGTGATGGCTGCTGCCGCCAAGGCCGGTTTGGTGCGCATCGGGTTTGTGTCGGAGCCGGCAAATTAACCCTGTCGCTCACTGCGTCTGCAATTTTTCTTGCCACCAGACTTTGATCAGTGATTGAGACGGCACATCGCGCGCATGGGCAGCACCCCTGATCGAGTCCGGCCAGTGTTATGGCAGGCGCAGTGAGATGGGTTGGGTGCCGGGTTTCAAATTGGGCAGGCTGATTCTTTGGGCGTATCAGGAACGCATGCCCGGCGCTGATAAAGTCCTGAGCCGGAATCAAAATAGGCGCATCAGGCAGATTGAAGGACAACAAAACATGGAACGCTTCACCATTTCGCTCGACGACAGCCTGGCCCAGCAGTTTGACCAGTTGATTGCCCAGCGCGGTTACGCCAACCGGTCAGAGGCCGTGCGTGACCTGATCCGCGGGGCCATTGAAGGCGATCGCCAGCGCCTGCCGCCGGCCGGTAACTGCGTGGGCATTTTGTCGTACACCTACGATCACCATGAACGTTTGCTGGCCGACCGTCTGACGGGCTTGCAGCACGAGCATCATGATTTGACGGTGGCTGCCATGCACTCGCATCTGGATCACGCCAACTGTGTTGAAGCGGTCATTTTGCAGGGCTTGACCGCCGATGTACGCCAGTTTGCCGATGCACTGATGGCAGAGCGCGGTGTCCACCACGGCCAGTTGAACCTGATTGCCCTGAAAGCCGACCACCCGCACAGCCACACGCACGATGGTCAGCCGCATCGTCACTACGGCCCGGTGTCCTGATGTGATTCAGGTGTGTCATTCCATTTCCAAATCATCCGTGTCGTTGCTGCGGCTGATCTCTTTGCTGGATAAACCCGTGCCGACTGCAACACCGTGGATTCACTGGGCATGAGCTTGCTGGTGCTGATTGACTTGGTGTTGGGCATAAACAGCCGTGCAATATCGGCGCTGAGGTAGCGCCTGCCCTGGCTGATCTGCCGGATGGCCAACAGCAATTCGTCACTGTTTTGATTTTTTGGCAGGTGACCCCGCGGCACCCAGCGACAGGGCCGCGCGGATGGATGCATTGTCCTGCCTGGCCATAACCACCAGCACCCGCGTAGATAAATGTGCACGGTTGAGTGCATCCATCACGTCCAGTTTTTTAACAACGAAGCTTACCCAGCCGCGCAACAATGAATGCCTACGGACACACCTGTCTGCAAATGATGGGCATGAGCTTTGCCCTTGGCTTGGAAAGCTCTGGATGAAAATGCTTGTGGGTAAAGGGCAGGGCTAGACGCGTCATCACAGCCCCCGACTCATTCGCGGATGCGGCTCACCAGTGCTCTGGTGAATTCGGCGGTGCCTGCGCTGCCTCCGAGGTCGCCGGTGCGGACCAGGTCAAGGTTGAGCGTTTGATCGATCGCCGTGCGCAGCCGGGTGGCCATGTCAGGCAGCTTGCAGTGGTCCAGCATCATGGCGGCGGCCAGCATCAAGGCGATCGGGTTGGCAATGCCTTTGCCCGCAATATCCGGTGCCGAGCCATGCACCGCTTCAAAAATCGCAGCATCAGCACCAATATTGGCACCCGGTGCCATGCCCAAACCACCCACAAGGCCGGCCACCAGATCGGACAGGATGTCGCCAAACAGGTTGGTGGTGACCAGCATGTCGAACTGCCAGGGGTTGAGCACCAGTTTCATGGCGCAGGCATCGATGATGACGGTGTCGAGCTCGAACTTGCCCTGGTACTTGTCTGCATAAAGCTTCTGGCCGGTTTCCAGGAAGATGCCGGTCAGCGCCTTCATGATGTTGGCCTTGTGCACGATGGTGACTTTTTTGCGCCCGGTGGTGACGGCATGCTCAAACGCATACTCCAGCAAGCGCATTCCACCGGCGCGGGTGTTGATGCCGGTGGCCATGGCCACCGCGTGCGGGTCGTCGTCGATCTTCACATAGTGCTCGTGGCCGATGTACAGGCCTTCCAGGTTTTCTCGCACCACCACCAGGTCGATCGCATCGAAGCGTCCACCGGGAATGATGGTGCGGGCCGGGCGCAGGTTGGCATACAGTTGGAACTCTTCGCGCAGACGCACGTTGGACGAGCGGTAGCCGCTGCCCGACGGGGTTTCGAGCGGCCCCTTGAGTGCCAGACGGGTGCGCCGGATGCTGTCCAGCGTGGCGCTTGGCAGTGGGTCGCCCGCCTGCTGCACCCCGCCAAGCCCGGCAATCTGGCGGTCCCAGGCAAACGGTGCGCCCAGCGCATCCAGCGCGGCCAGGGTGGCATCAACAATTTCCGGGCCAATGCCATCGCCGGGAATCAGCGTGGCTTCAATGGTGTTTGACATATGGGGTCCTCTCAAAGGGTTGAAGTGCTTGCAAGCCTGCCCAGTGTATCGGGCCGGCGGCACTGCCTTGAAGCACCCTGGACCGCCCGCCAGCCCAACCCACCCAATGTGTTGGCTCAGTGGCTCAGGGTGTCTGCGCAAGCCGGATCAGCTACCGATAACGAGATGGATGTGCGTTTTTCAACAGGCATCAGCCGCTTGGCCCTGGCATGCAGGGCTTGGGGGTCGTTCGACATCCCTTACAACAACGCCACAGCGTGCGAGTAGCACTTTTTCGGGCATATTTTGGAGCACGCGGTGCAACCAATGCACAACTCCTGATGGGCGATGGTCATGACCTTTTTTTCGTATTCCTCATCATCATCGTCGCCATCAACGTCCACCGCGATGCGCTCACCCTCTTCGGTCAGCCCCACCAGTTCAAGCACGCCGCGTGGACAGACCTTGAAGCAGCGGCCGCAGCCGATGCATTTTTGATCGTCCAGCGCAGTCACAAAGGTGGGTGTCCAGGTTGCGCCGCTGGGCAAGGTCACACTAAAAGTTTGGCTCATGGTTTGTCTTTCAGGTCGTTGGGGGCTCAAATGCCTGCTGCCAGGGCCGCTTTGCGTGCGTCCATCAGCATGGCATGTGCTTCATGGCAGCGCTGCGCCACCTGCAAAATGTTCTCCCAGTTGGTCGGCAGCTCTTCTGACAAGTCGTGCAGGTCCATCTTGGCTTGTGTGGCGCGGGCGTTGAGCTTCTTCAACCGTGCCTTGATGTCGTCAACATGGGTATTCATGCTCAGGCTCCGTATTGCGCCACAGTGGGGTAGGTGCGGATCATGTTGACCGCTTCGTCCAGAAATTTGGTGCCAGCCTCGGCCAGCTTGGCCAGCGATGCAAAGCCAAAACGGTGCACATCGCGCAACTGCTTGTTCACCACCACCAGCCGGCCGGCCAGCAGCACCATCCGGCCAAAACCTTCGTGGCTCATCTTCATCATGGGCGAGACCATCTGTCCGGTTTCGCGCTCAATGGCAACCGCAATGGCGTTGTAGAAAATCTCCAGATGCCACAAGGTTTCCGGGTCGGGGTCACCCAGAATCGGCAAAGCGCGGCGCTCTTCGGCTGTGTGAATATAGGGCTTGAGCAGTTGCAGGTCGGTCTTGTTGTCCCAAGTGCCGTTGCTGTCCTGGGCGCGCAACTGTTTGATGAGTTGCTGCACAAAAGGTGCATTGAGGTAGGCCGCTTCGCTGGTCGAGTCTGTGGCGATGTCTAAATTAGCCTGCTCAGTCATGGCGCAACCTCTTCTTCTTCAAAGTCAAACGAGCGTTCGCTGTCTTTGGCCAGCGCCTTGCGCAGCCAGGGTGGCGGTGTGCCTTGAAGCACCCCTTGCAGTTTGTCCAGAATCCCGGCAATCAGCTCGGGCTGGGGCACCTTCATGGGGTGAATCTTCATGGCCACAACACGGGCCGCACCGGAGCCACCAATGGCGGCCACATAGACAATCGCGCAGTCCTTGATGGCTTCGAGCTTGGGGGCCAGTTTGTCTTCGTCGCCGTCTTCTTCGAGCGTGTCACCAAACTCAAAACTCTCCACAAAGTGATGGCCCTGCGGCGACACGTCGTACACAACGATACTTTTGGCCCAGCCAAAGTGGGCATTCACGCTTACCTTGTCCTGGGTTGCGAAGGCAATTTTCATCAAACTCTCCTGGTTTTGGGTTGAGGTTTTGGGGTTCAGGCGCTGGCCGCAGGCACGGTTTCCTGATGACGCACTATCGTGGCAGCCCCGGCTGGTTCATCGCGTGCCACCGCAGCAGCGGCGTGCAAGGCCTCAGGCGTGAGTGGCCAGTCGGTGGCGTGATGGTGGCCGATCTGATCCATCATCAGGTTGGCCATCTCAAAAATCAGTGCCATGGTGCCGCGGTAACCGATCTGGCAACGGTGCGCGTTGCCAACGCGGTCAAACACCGGAAAACCAATGCGTAGCAAGGGTTTGTTCAAGTGCTCTGCGGCCTGGCGACCGTGTGAATGGGTGACCAGCAGGTCGCAGTCAGCCGCACCGCGCTCAAAGTCTTCCAGGTCACCCAAAATCACCTGCGCTGCCGGCAGCAGTGCATGCGAGGCCGATTTGGTGGTGCTGACGCAGCAGCGCAGTTCAGCCCCCATCTCATGCAACAAACTGCCCACAGCCAGCAGCAGGTCGGGCTCGGCAGCAATTGCCACCTTGATGCCCCCGGTGTAAAAATGACCATCGAGCATGGCATCGAGCAATTGGCTGCGCTGGCGGCGGTATTTGGCCGGCACCGGCCGCCCGGAAACTTGCGCCAGGCGTTGCAGGAATCGGTCATTCACTTCCAACCCGGTTAGGCGGTCCAAAATTTCGAGCGGGGTACCGGCAATGGTCTGCAATGCCTCGGCGGCTTCACGGGTTTGTTCACCCACGCCAAGGGTCAGCGCCGATGCCCCGGCTGCACGAATCTGCTCCAGGGTGGTGCCACCCAAGGTGGTGCCGCGCCAGTCAGGCGGAATATGGCCGTCCAGCGAACCTGAAATATCGGGCAACACAATGCAAGACAGGCCGAACGCTTCGATGATCTCGCGCAGTTCATCAATGTCAGCGGGCGACAGGTAACTGCCCGGCAGCAGGGTGACTTGTTTGGCGTTCACCGGCAAAGGTTTGACCAGCGTCTTGACGATGGCGGTGACCGCGTGTTTGTACCCGTCTTCAAAACCGCCCACGTAATCCGGCGTGGACGCGTAGATGATCTCGGTGTCAGCCAGCTCTGGCTTGCGCTTGCGCAAAGTGACCAGGTAGCCGTCCACATCGTCCCCTTTGGTCTCGGTCAGGCCAGTCGAGCAGATCGCAATCACCCGCGGGGCGGCGCGTTTGCGGATGTTCAGCAAAGCCGCTTCGATGTTGTCATAACCGCCCAGAATCGAGGTGACCTCATTCATGGCGGTGGTCTGTAGCGGAATCGCCTCTTTGAAATGGCGCACCAGCAGCACCAGCCCAAACGAGGTGCAGCCTTGCGAGCCATGCATCACCGGCATGCAGGTGTCCAGCCCCAGAAAGGCCAGCGTTGCCCCAAGCGGCTGGCTCATCTTGAGCGGGTTCACCGCGCAGGCTTTTTTGGATTCGACAACGCTGGCCATGTTGAATTGCTCGGTTTGGATATTGGGTTAGCTGGTTACTTCTTCTGGGGCAAGTCCCAGCGATTTGGCCGCCACGTCAGTCAAAAAGTCCATGGGGCGGGCACTGGGCAACACGGCACCCAGGGTCTCGCCGTCATCACCCCAGGGGGCCGGAATACGCACCTGTTGCCAGACCGGGTTGTAGATGGCACGGTCTATCTCACGCACCAGTTCCACCATGCCCTCGTAGCCGCCATAGGGGTGGTAACGCTCCTGGTTGATGTCGAGCCAGGGCATACGCGCTTTCAGCGCCACAAACTGGCTGCGCCCACCCGAGAGCATGATGTCGGCCCGGGCCTCACGCAGCATGTTGTACATCTCGCGCGGGGTCATGTCGTCGATCATGTGGGCATCGTCACCCATGATCTCCTTGATCTTTTGTTTGTCTTCCTTGGTCGACTTTTTGACGCTGGTGCCGACAATCTCCATGCCGCCTTCCTGCAGCGCCGCCACCACCGACCAGGACTTGACCCCGCCGGTGATCAACAGCACCCGCTTGCCCGCCAGGCGCTGCTTGTATTGGGCAATACGCTGCCAGGCGCGGGCTTCTTCCACGGCAATCAGCCGCTCGGTACGGTCCAGCAAATCAGCCGGCGCACCCTGCTGCACCAGCAGTTTGGCGATCTGGCGCAGCGTGTCGCTCATGTCGCCAATGCCGTAAAACGAACCTTCAAAGTACGGAATACCCCAGCGCTGTTCCATCTTGGTGGCGATGTTGATCATCGACTTGGAACACACCATCATGTTCACTTTGGCCCGGTGCGCGCTGGCAATTTCGTTGTAACGGCCATCGCCCGCAATGCAACACAGCACGCGGATGCCCAACGCGTCGAGCAATGGCTTGACCTGCCACAGTTCGCCGACCAAGTTGTATTCACCAATGATGTTGATGTCATACGGCGTGGTGAATTCAGGCTCGACCGTACCAATCACGTAGTCCAGCAACGCCTCGGCGCCGAGTTTGTTGCCCAGGTTCTTGATGCCGGCAAAACCGGGCGCATTGACCGGAATGATGGGTTTGCCAAATTTCTCGGTGGCGCGCTGGCACACCGCTTCAATGTCATCACCCACCAGCGCAGTGACACAGGTTTGGTAGACAAACACAGCGGGCGGGTTGTACTTTTCAAGAATCTCGCGGATCGATTTGAACAGGCGCTTTTCGCCGCCGTAGATCACATCGAGCTCATTGATGTCGGTGGTAAAGCCGGTGCGGTAGATCTGTGGGCCAGAGGAGGCGCTGTGCCGGTTGTCCCACGAATTGCCCTCACAGGCAATCGGCCCGTGCACCAGGTGTGCCGCGTCGGCAATCGGTTGTAAGGCGATCTTGGCCCCGTCAAAGGCACAGCCACCGGCGGCAGCGCCGGGGGAGAGTTGTTTGGTGCAGCCCTTTTTACGTTCTTTTTCGCTTTTGCCCTGGTTTTTGTTGCAACCAGGCTCTTCAAAGACTTCGGCAATTTTGGCCTTGAGCAAGACGGACATGGAAGACTCCTGATAGGGTGGGTAGTCCGGTCATTGCAATTTGGGTGCCAGGGCAAAATGGCCTTCAAACAGGCGTAACTGCAGGGTATTGGCGTGCTTCGTGTGAAGTATTGGCCGGTTTGGCGGGAATGTGACAAATGGGAGGTGTCAGACCGGATGCCGGGGCCCTACCCGGCACTTCTCTGGAATCGATTGATCATCAACACCTGCTGCGTGCCATGGATGCTCTGGTGGAGCACAAGGCGGAGGTGGATAACAAGCGCCATGCGTTGTTGCAAACCGCTTGTGTAGCCAGCTACACCGCGCGGCTTGCGCCTAGCCTTGCACTTGCCATCACGACCTCCTTTGTCCAAGTTATTTTCGCTTGACCCCTTAGGGTTCCGCCTTGGCGGGCCCGGAATGACAGGCTGAGATTCGTTGCCAATCAAGAAAAGCATAGCTGCTAGCGTAGGTGCAGCAAGGGCTGGTGGCCAAAAATGCTTTGAGTTTTGCTTCGTCAGCCCGGCCCACCCCAGAATCCGCCCATGACCACGCCCCCCATTGCTTCTGGCCAAACGCAAACTGCCCATCGGGATCCAGAATCTCGCGCCTGAACCGTTGGTTTTTTTGTCAGCAGTCCCTAGAAAGGAATGAGGGTGGACTGCCGAACCTGGCGGAACTTCAAGGCATGTTCCAACTTGCTTTTCATGGCAGAAAGGGTCGGTGGCTTAATGATGTATCCGGCAATGCCAAGCGGCACGGACTCATTCAGCGTCTGGGTGTTACTGTCGGCGCTCATCAACAAAACGGGCGTTTTGCGAATAGACGGATCAGCGTGTTGTCGCAGGCGCTTGACAAATTCAAGGCCGTCCATCGTCGCCATATGAATATCGGACAGCACCAAGTCAGGACGTTCACCGATCACGTTCGCCAAACCAGTCTGGCCATTGGTGGCTTCATCAACACGATCAACGCCAATCCGATGGCGCATGTTCACCATAAACATCATCATGACCGGGTCATCATCAACGACTAGAACCCGGGCTTCTTCGATTTTCATGAATGTCAGGTTCCAAGAAATGTGCGCATGAGTACCGGAGACGAAGATTGTTGGACACTGAGCCAAGGTGGCGTTGCGTCCAAATTTTTGTCGATTTGACAGCTCTTTGATCTGGCGCAATGCGATCGAATCGACCAAGAGCAGGATTCGTTTCGGGCGACTGCCCCGCATTGCGTGCCGTGCATTCACGGATTGACCCGGCCACCGTGCCGGGTTTTTGTTTGGGCCTGACCCAGAGTGGTGCGACTGACCGGAATCGAACCGGTACGCCCCGAAGGACACGAGATTTTAAGTCTCGGGCGTCTACCTATTCCGCCACAGTCGCAACCCGGTTCGATATTATCAGAACAGGTTTGAACGTCATGGGTACGGTACCTGGGGCGTAAAAACCCACCGGTCATCATGGCCGCTTGAGTGAATGCGTAAGCCATATTCATGACGGTGACGACACCAGGTTGAAAAATCCAAGAACCTCATCCAGGTGACACGCATAGTCGCTCAGGGCGTGGTCACTGGCAGACAGCAGTTTGATTGAGGAACCGGCGTAATGGTGCTTCATCTCGCGCCAATCCAGCACTTCGTCGCCCTTGGCGATGACCGCAAGATAACGGTCTGCTCGACTGATGTGGCTCAACTCCATGGCGCGCAGTTCGTCGATGTAGTGCGGCTCCAGCACGAAGTGCACACCGGGGTCATGCCACAAGGTCTGCTCGCCCACATGGGATGCCAGGTCGCGCGCCGGGCGCACCGCCGGGTTGAGCAGTGCGGCTGGGCAGCCCAGGCGCTCAGCCAGCCAGGTGGCGTAAAACCCGCCCAGTGATGAGCCAATAATGGCCATGGAGGCGCGTGGCCAATCGTTGATGGCCGCCAGCACCTCGTCCATCGCCTGTCGGGGTGATGCGGCCAGCATGGGGCACAACCAGGTCACCGCAGGATGTCGTGTGGTCACGGCGGCGGCGGTCGTGCGCGCCTTGGTGGAAGCCGGTGACGACAAAAAACCGTGCAGGTAGAGCAGATGGGTCGTGTTCATGGTAGAAAATAAAGACCTAAATGGCCGTTAGCCCATATAAAACGGGCGCTGATAGCTACAACTATTATAGTAAATTAAGTACCGCAAGGGCCAGTGGCAAACTCGCCAGGCCCAACACGGTGGATAAGGTGACCAGTGCCGCTACATAGGCACCGTCATAACCCATGCGCGCCGCCAGGACATAGCAGCTTGAGGCCGTGGGCAGGGCCGAGAAGGCCAGCAACAAGGTGGTCTGCACCGGGTTCAGATCAAACAGCCGTGCCAGCAGCCAGGCTAGCACTGGCATCAAAAAATGCCGGATACCCAACAGTGCACTGGCTAGCAACTTGGCATGTTTGAGTGATCCCAGTTGCATGCCGGCACCGGCGGCCATCAAGCCCAGTGCCAGCGAGGCCGATCCGATGCGGGTGAGCGTGGGTTCGAGCCATGGCGCCATGCGCAGCCCCAGCATATTGGCCAGCAAACCCGCCAGCGTACCAAGGATCAGTGGATTGCGCGCCAACTCGCCCCAAAAGCCGCGTCCGGCGTGGCGCGCCATGGGCCAGACCGCGCCGATGTTCATCAAGGGCACGCTGATGCCAATCAGAATGGCGATCATCAGCAAGCCTTGCGGGCCAGCCAGCCGTTCGGCCAGTGCCAGACCAATGAAGGAGTTGAAGCGAAACGCCACCTGCGCGCTGCCGGCATGCTGACGTGCGGCAATGCGCCCTCGCAAACCCGGCCAGTACGGCACCGAATAAGCCAGGCCAATGCCGCCCAGGCCCAGCGCCCAGCCGGCAGCCACCAGATTGCCGGCAGCGCCGATGTCGAGCGGGCTTTTGACAATCGAGTGAAACAGCAGCACCGGAAAGAACAGAAAATACACCAGTGACTCAACCTGTGACCAGGTCGACCGGTTCAGCGGCGTGAAGCGGCACACCAGATAACCAATCAGAATCAGCGAAAAATCGGGGAAAAGCAGTTGAAAGAAGTTCACCACCCAAGAATAGCAGGGCCCAGCGAGCCATTGATCGACACTTTTATCGATGCATTGTGGTTGGAAGAGGGACTGTCCAGCAATACCCTGTCGGCTTACCGGGTTGATCTGACATCGTTTTCAAACTGGCAAGTGGCCAGCGCCCGCTCGCTGATTGACACCCGTACCGAAGATATCAACGGCTATTTTGCTGAACGTCACGCGCAAACCAGGGCTACCACGGCCAATCGCCGTCTGACCGTGTTCAAGCGGTTTTTTCGTTGGGCCTTGCGTGAACGTCTGGCCGGGCAGGATCCAACCCTGAAGTTGCAGGCCGCCCGGCAGCCGCTGCGTATGCCGAAAACCCTGACCGAGTTTCAGGTTGAAGCCTTGTTGGCTGCCCCCGACGTGAGCAGTGCTTTGGGGGTACGTGATCGGACCATGCTGGAACTGATGTACGCCAGTGGCTTGCGTGTCAGCGAACTGGTGTCGCTGAAAGTGTTCAATATCAGCTTGAATGACAACGTGCTGCGGGTGTTCGGCAAGGGCAACAAGGAGCGGCTGGTACCGTTTGGCGAGGTGGCCAGCCTGTGGCTCAAACGCTATTTGGCACAAGCACGCAGCGAATTGCTGGCTGGGCATCAAACTGAAGACTTGTTTGTCACGCACAAAGGCAGCACACCGGGTACCGCCATGAGCCGGGTGATGTTCTGGTTGCTGGTGAAAAAGTACGCCGTGCTGGCAGGCATCACCTCACCGCTGTCACCGCATACCTTGCGCCACGCCTTCGCGACCCATTTGCTCAACCATGGGGCCGATTTGCGCGCCGTGCAGATGTTGCTCGGGCACGTCGACATCTCTACCACCACGATCTACACCCATGTCGCGCGTGAGCGTCTGAAAGTGCTGCACGCCCAGCACCACCCGCGGGGCTGACACCAAAGGCTGCTTATGTGCTGGTGAGGTTCTCGGCCCAGGCCAGGGCCTGCAGGTGAGCCCAGTTGACCTGATCGCCAGTGAGTTGCAGGGCAATGGCGGTTTCGGCGAATAGCTGGTCGTTGGCGTTTTCGCACGCCAGCGTCAACTGCAGGAAGGGTGCCAATACGCCCTTGTCGTGCAACAAGGCATCAGTCACCGACTGTGGCAGCGAGATGCTGGCCAGCGCTTCATGCAACGGCAGGCCCAGCATGGTATCAAGCAGCGAAAAAATTCCCACCACAAAGGCGTTGTCGTATTCCTCGGGTGCCAGCAATTCGGTGGCCAGCAGTTCCATCAGGCGACCGCGCACCACGGCGATATGCCCGACAGCGGGCGAGCCACCCACGCTTCCGGAGGTGGTCATCAGCAAGGCAGCCCAGCGAAACAGCTTTTTCAGTCCCAGCAACATCACGGCGTGGCGAAACGAGGTGATCTCGCAACTCAGGCCAAAACCGGCCGAATTGATGAACCTCAGCAGATTGAAGGACAGCGTGGGGTCACGTTTGAAAACCTCTTCGATTTCTACCGTGCTGGCCTGCTTGCGCACCAGGTTAATCAACTGGATGATGGCGGCCTGAGCCGGGCGGATGGTCTGGCCCTTGATCAGCACCGGGCGGGCAAACCAGTAGCCCTGAAACAGTTTGACACCGGCGAGCTTGATCTGCTCGAATTGCTCGGCGGTTTCCACCTTCTCGGCGACCAGCTGAACTTTGGTGTTGCCAGCTAACTGCCGGGCGATGGTGGCCACCTGCGTCTGCGTGACTTTGGTGATGTCAAGCTTGATGAAGGATGCCAGTTGCAGCCAGTCGGCGTAAGGCTTGGTCATCACACTTTCGTCAAAAGCCAGCCGAAACCCACGTTTGTGTACCTCAGCCAGCGTTTGCATGAAGGTGTCGATATCTTCAGAGTCACATTGCTCGGGTGGCATGGGTGGAATCTCCAGCACCACCCGGTCGGGTTCGATCAGTTCCAGATGCCCGCCGGCCAGGGTCTGGTGGGTGCAGTTGATAAACAGCGGGTGACGGGTACTCAGAATTTCGGCATCAACGTTGGACAGCAGGTTGAACAACAGGGCAGCATCGCTGGCCGCGCTGTAGGCGGTGTTGGTCAGCGAACGGTCAAACAATTCGTAGCCGAATACCGCGCGTTTGATATCCAGTATGGGCTGGCGCGCGATGGCCAGCGAGGCAGCGACGGGGTTGACGGGATCATCGGCTGGTTCTGTTGGAGTCGTCATAAGCTTGAAAAATGCAGGAGTTCAGGAAACCATTGACTGTGTACCACACAATGCGCCCAGTTCGGCTTCGGTAAAGCCTGCAGCCCGGCGGGCTGGCAGGTTAAATGGCCCTTTGAGGATGGGCGCCGCGTATCGAACGGCCAACTCAGCATAGGTCCGCAGGGGATTCAGACCACGTTCGGCGCAAATCCGGGCGTACCAATGATTGCCAGCGGCCACATGGCCAATTTCATCTCGCAGGATGATGTCCAGCATCTGGGCACCGTGCCGGTCGCCAACTGACACCAATTTGTGCTGGATCGCCGGCGTGGCATCCAGGCCACGCGCCTCCAGCGTGCGCGGCACCAGCGCCAGGCGAGCCAGCACATCGTCACAAGTTCTGGCAGCCATGTCCCAAAGGCCATCGTGGGCCGGAAAGTCACCATAGGCATGACCCAGTGTGGCGAGGTGCGCCGCCAGCAGTTCAAAATGCATGGCTTCTTCCTGGGCAATGCGAAACCAGTCGCGGTAAAAGGTTTGCGGCAGATTGGCAAAACGCCAGACGATATCGAGCGCCAGATTGATGGCATTGGCTTCAATGTGGGCCAACGCGTGAATCAGGCTGGCCTGGCCCAGCCGGGTGCCCACGGTGCGGTTTTGCAGCTCACTTGGGTGAACCAGTAGTGGCCGGTCCGGACGGCCTGGCACGCCACACGGCTGCGCGATCATCTCGGTGGGGTCCACGGACCAGCGCGACGCATCTGAAGCAAGGCCAGTGCCTGCGGCCGCAGCGAGGCGCTGGGCACCAGCCTGGGTTCGCCGTGGGGTTTGGGGTGCGGGTCGGTCATGAAGGGCGCTGAAAACCTACAATTCTAGGCAAATCAACACACTTCAAGGTAAAGGACCACCATGGCCATCTATGAAATCGACGATCTGGCACCCCAAATTGCAGACTCTGCCTGGGTCGCTGACAGTGCTGAGGTCATGGGCGATGTATGGCTGGGCGACGAGGTCAGCATCTGGTTTGGGGTTGTGGTGCGGGGCGATACCGACCGCATCACAGTCGGGGCGCGTACCAACATTCAGGACCTGAGTGTGTTGCATGCTGATCTGGGTATGCCGCTGACCATCGGATCAGGTGTCACGGTGGGCCACAAGGCCATGTTGCACGGTTGCAGCATTGGTGACGACAGCCTGATCGGTATTGGTGCGGTGGTGCTGAACGGCGCAACAATTGGCAGAGGATGCCTGGTGGGTGCTGGCGCGCTGGTCACTGAAGGCAAATCGTTTCCCGATGGATCGATGATCATCGGTAGCCCCGCCAAGGTGGTGCGGCAACTGACCCCTGAGCAACAGCAAGGCTTGCGCCGGAGCGCAGACCATTACGTGGCCAATGCGCAGCGTTTCAAGACCACACTGAACAAGATTGCCTGAACCGGGAAGCCTGCGTGTCTGAAATTCACAAGTTTTTGTTTGAAGGGCTGCCGGTGCGCGGCGTGCTGGTGCGTTTGACCGATGCCTGGACTGAGGTGCTGCGCCGGCGCGCAGCCAATCTTGAGCACGGTGCCTACCCAGAGCCCTTGCAAAACCTGTTGGGTGAAATGACGGCCGCAGCCGTGCTGATGCAGTCCAGCATCAAGTTTGACGGCGCGCTGGTGTTGCAGATTTTTGGCGATGGCCCGGTCAAGCTGGCGGTGGTTGAGGTGCAGCCCGATTTTGGCCTGCGCGCCACCGCCACCCTGAATGGCGTTTTGGCAGACGATGCCAGCCTGAGCCAGATGGTCAATGTTGGCAATACCGGGCGCTGTGCCATCACCCTTGACCCGCAAAACCGCCAGCCCGGCCAGCAGCCTTACCAGGGGGTGGTGCCACTGTTTGGTGATGCCCATGAGAAGCTGGAAAAGTTGAGCGATGTGCTCCAGCACTACATGCTGCAAAGCGAGCAGCTCGACACCCTGCTGGTGCTGGCCGCTGACGAACACGTGGCCGCCGGCCTGTTGATCCAGCGCCTGCCAATGCAAGGCGCAGGCAACCTGGCGGGCTCCAGTGTGGCCACCGAAGACGAGATTGGCGTCAATCAGCACTACCAGCGTATTGCCCTGCTGGCATCCAGCCTGAAACGCGAGGAACTGTTGACACTGGATGTCGATACCATTTTGCGGCGCCTGTTCTGGCAGGAAGACCTGCGCCGGTTCGAGCCGCTTCAGGGGGTCAAGGGCCCGCGTTTTTCATGCACCTGTAGCCGCCAGCGGGTTAGCCAGATGTTGCTGAGCCTGGGTGTGCAAGAGGCGCACAGCATCTTGCAAGAGCGTGGCGAGATCGAGGTCAGTTGTGATTTCTGTGGCTTGCAGCAGTGTTTTGATGCTGTCGATGTGGCTCAGATATTTCATCACCCAGGGCAAAAAGCGCCGGCCAGTTCGGCCGTTCAGTAAAACCGCAAACAAATCAGAGTAACTGGTCGTCGCGGTTGAGTGCGTTGTCGAGCCGGTTCAGCAAGGCACCCAGTCGCTGCGACAGCTCATCATGGCTTGCGGGTATCGCGCTGGCGGGTTTTTCAGGCATGGCACTCTGGTGGGCATGCTGGTCCGACAGGTCAAACGCCAGATTCAGTGCTGCAAGCACCGCCACCCGGTCACGGGCACGCACCTTGCCAGCGTCCCTGATTTTGCACATCGCGGTGTCCACGCGTTCGACGGCATCGAGCAGGCGGACATCACCGCCATCGGGGCAGCCCAGCAAATAGCTTTGGCCCATGATTTGTACTTCAAGCTGCTTCATGCGTGACCCCGCGAACCTGGCGTCGGTAGGGTCTTGAAAACTGCGTTAGCGCCAATACCGTCTTCTGGCAGGCGCTCCAGCAGCGCATCAACCCGTGCGCGCGCCGCGCTCAGCCGCGACTTGAGTGAATCGCGCTCCTGCGTCAAGGTGTCGATTTGC
>JAIFMA010000254.1 GCA_020048795.1 Rhodoferax sp. | reverse complement strand
AACCCACAGCGCGAATGACACGTTAATTCCCTTAGGCCTTGCCAGCGACACCCCTGATAATGAGAATACTTGCTGCGCAATGTGGCACACCAGATGTTGACTAGATCTTTGGAGCCTCCGAGCCTGAACGTTAATTTGACAGGGACCACACTCCTCGCACCCCATGCATAGTTCAGCCCATCAAACAGATACCGTAAATAGGCTGCGTTAACCCCTTGGGCTAGCACAGTGAGTCAATCCATGTGCACTACAGCGCGCTCTTGGTCTGCAAAATGCTGGCATCGGCACCCCTTCGCTTGGGGCAGAGGTCTTTTTGCCTTCGTAAGACTATTTTTCAACGTAACTCGGTTGGCGTGATTGGCTTGGGGGGGTGACACTGGGCTGATCGGCCTCTGAATCACGCACTTCAAAGCAGGCAAAGTCTTCGGTCGTCTCGTCAAGGTTGTGGCCAAATGTCAAGCGCCCCTTGCCGCGTAGCATCAATTCTTCGCGGTGCAAGACGACTTTCGACTGGTCATCAAACCAGACAAAAGTGCCATTGGTGCTTTTGTCGATCAAAAAAAACTTGCCTTGACGCACCTCGATGTTGGCGTGCAGGCGCGATGCCATGGGGTCGCGCACCACCATCTGGCAGTTTGAATCCCGACCTAGCGTCAGGATGGGACTATTGCGCTCAAAGATCCATTCCTGATCGGCATGCTTGAGCAACAGCCGGGCACGCCGGTTTATCACCGTGTGGGCGGGAGTCATGATGGTTAGCTCGGCAGTGTCTTGCCAGATCACTTCGCAAATGTCTACCTCTTCGCCCTTGCCTTTGACCGAGACCGCAGAAATTCGGCGTGTAGAAGCGCGCATCAAGGGCATCAAGCTGGCAACCGTCGACGTGGTGGTGATGATCTGCATGCCTTTGGCTACCCCCGACAAGCGCGCCGCCAGGTTGACGGTGTCGCCAAACACATCGTTGTTTTCCTCTATCACCCAGCCAAAATGAAAGCCGACCCGAATCTCGCGCTTGATATCGGAAATGGCGGGCAGTGCGGTGATGTTTTGCTGTATGTCGATCGCCGCCAGGCACGCCGCATCGGCGGTTGCCAGGGTGCACATGGCCTCGTCGCCGATGGTTTTGATGATGCGCCCACCGTACTGGGCCACGACCGCGCGGATGACATCTAGGCACTCATCGATCATCATCTTGGCCAGGGTATCGCCCACGTTTCCGTAAAGCCGGGTGCTGTCCACCACATCAGCAAACAGCACCGCTAGCGCGGCGGGTGTTTGCGCAAGCGGCGTTAACGGGGGCGGTTGGGTAGGTTCAAAGTTGGGCATGGCCACCGTGATTCAAGAAAAGTTTTGGTTAGACCTCAAAATAACGCTTGGTCCGCGCGATGCATGCAACTTAACGCTGGCTCATAATACATGAAAGTTGCTACGTTCGCCGGTAGTTGCAAGTCCTTCATCTGGGTGATCACCATGTCAGACTACGATGTTACGCAGATCAATCCCCACAGCGAGAAAACATGGGTCTTGCCTGCAAACACGCTTGCCGGCAAAGACACTACCTTGCCGCTTGGCACCCGAGCCAGTGCGCAGGAACCACAGCAGGTGGGTCGTTATAAGGTCCTTGACCGGATCGGTCGGGGTGGTATGGCCAGTGTGTTTCGGGCCTACGACCCGGAAATTGATCGCGTTATCGCCATCAAATTTTTGCATTCTGATCTTTGTTCGGATGAGGATTACCGGGCTCGTTTTTTGCGCGAAGCGAGGGCCTCGGGGAAGCTGTCGCACCCGAACATTGTCGCTGTGTATGACGTGGGTGAGATTGAAGGGCGCCCCTATATTGCCATGGAACTGGTGGAGGGCGAGCCGTTCAACGAAGTGATCACTAAAGCCGGTCGCATGTCCGTGCGAGAAGTTCTTGAGTCGGCTTTGCAACTGGCCCGGGCGCTCGACTACGCTCATGGCAGGGGTCTGGTGCACCGTGACATCAAGCCTGCCAATGTCATGCGCTTGCAAGATGGGCACGCGCTCAAGGTCATGGACTTTGGCATTGCCCATTTTGAATCGTCTGATTACGAAGCCACCCGCAGGGGCGATGTGTTGGGCACACCGCAGTACATGTCGCCCGAACAAACCATGGGTGCAACGCTGGATGGCCGCTCAGACCTGTTTTCGGTGGGTATTTTGCTGTATTACATGTTGGCCGGTCGGGTGCCGTTTCAGGAAAACAGCCTGATTGCCATCGGCATGAAGATTGTCAACGACCCACCACCTCCGCTGGAGGGTCTGCGGCCTGATGTGCCGCTGAACTTGCTGAAGATCGTGTATCGTTGCCTTGAAAAACAACCCGCTCAGCGCTTCCAGAGCGGCAACGAATTGGCGCAGGCTGTTCTGCCTTTGTTGCGCGAACTCGATGGCGACATTCATCAGCCCCTGGAACGAGTGCTGGTGCCGCTGCGCTTGCGCTGGGCATTGGCGATGGCTGCCTTTGTGCTGACGGTGATGTCGATCACCGGTGCGGTGATTTACCAGCAACAACGTGCTGCCATGATGGCACAGGTGACGGATTATGGTGCCTCATTGGGGCGCTTTATTGCCGCAGAAAATGCAGCCGCTGCGCTGGACGATGAGTGGCCGACGATCGAGGTATCTGTCCAGGAGATCATGAAAACCGGCGACTTTGCCAACCTGCAGGTGATGGACTCTGCCGGCGTGGTGAAAGCTGCGAGCGATGAAAAGTTGCTAGGCAAACCCTTCAACTCGCCGGTCGGGGAGTCTCTGGGCAGCAGTAACGGTGGCATCAAGATCAGGCGCTATCAGCAAGGCGATAAACATGTCTTGGGTTTTGCCGCGCCCATCACCTTCCAGGGTAAGACGGTGGGATTCGTCGATTTGGGCATTGCCGAGCAACCGCTGGTGAAGGTCGCCAGGCTGAGTTTGATCTTGATGTGCGTGCTGGTGTTGGTGACGGTGTCTGCCGTGGCGGTCGCGATGTATTTCATTACCGACTGGTTTGCCGGACCTGCCAGAATGCTGCGAATTGCCATGCGCGAATTTCAAAGCGGACAACTGGATTACCGAATCACTGACGAGCGCAAAGATGAGTATGGTTTGCTCTACAGCGGCTTCAACAGCATGGCCAATGTGCTGCAAAAGCAGTTGGCTACGACCGGTGTAACGTCTGTCAACGGCAGTAGTGCTTCAGCCACCACTGCGAGTTCAGCGCAAAATGCCTCGCCCAAGGGAGTTTGACAGGCGCTATTTTTTTTGCAGTGCTGCTTTCAGGCGCAGTAGTTTTTGCCGCTCCAGAAGAGCGGTTTCATCGCCTGGCTTGAGCTCAAGCACTTTGTCCCATGCGGTCAAGGCTGCGTCTAAATCTTGACGTGCCAAGGCTGAACGGCCTGCGCGTGCATAACCATCAAGCAGTTTTTTCTTGACCTCTTCAAGCTTACTGGCTGCACCCGGGTGACCCAAGCCTGCTGCGGATTTGTAGTTGATGAAGGCTTTGGGCAGGTTGCCAGCCTTTTCTGCTGTTTCGGCGGCCTGCAGCGCAATATCTACCGGTTTGAGTTCAGGTGCAGAGGTTGGTGACGTTTTGGCTGGTGCAGGTTTGACAGCGACAGCCGCGTCAGCGCGCGCTTTGGCCGGATCTGTGTCTTGGGTGGCACTCAGCTCTTGCGAGGATTTTGCCGGGATACGCAGCGTCTGGCCTTCGCCGACGTTGCGAGGTACCTTGATGTCGTTGTAGCGGGCCAGTATCGGAAACAAAAACGCATCGTCCAGAAAACGCCCAGCGATTTGAGACAGGCTGTCGCCCTTTTTGACCACATAGTTGAAGGATTCCTTGCCAAACCGCGCCACCGGATCTTCCGAAATCTGCCGCTTCAAGCTGATGGCCAGCTTGTTTTTGGGGTCAAGGGTCAAGGCCTGCATCAGGGCGGTATTGGCTGCCTCTTCCTGGCCCAGATTCAACAACTCAAGTGCCTGGGATGTCAGGTGAGCAGCTGTCGTCCCGGGAGACTCCGACTCGGTACGAACAGCCTCAATGGGTTTGCTGGTCTGGGCTGATCCCTCTTGTGCCGTGCTGACTTGGCTCGGTTGGGTACAGGCCGCGACAAGCAGCGCTGTGATAAGCGTGCAGGCAGAGGTTTTTGATCTGGCGAAAAGCATGGTCCAGTTTCCCTTTTAGATGGTTTTCAAAAGCATCAATCAATTATCTTTGCTGCGCAACAGCTTCCAAGGTCGATGACGATTCGCTCGCCATTTTGATTTTTGAGTATAGGTCTCTCGTCCGCTGTGCCGGGTGCTGGTCAGTCAAGACTTAGCAAAATATGATGCACCTTGTGCTGGCTTGTTTTGGGATGAATTTTGAAAGACCATTAAAAATTACCGCTTTGCCTACTTACCTGACTAAAACACTTGGTTTTATGGATATACTTGAGCGCGTTAGTCGACAAAGCGGTCTGCTAACTGGTTGTCAGCCAGTGCCGATGAGGCACCGAAGCCCGGAACCGTTTTCCAACCGAATGTCAGGAGTTTGCCATGCGTCTCACCACCAAAGGCCGTTTTGCCGTTACCGCGATGATTGACCTCGGACTGCGCCAGGCTGCGGGGCCCGTGACTCTGGCGGCCATTAGTCAGCGTCAGGAAATCTCGCTGTCTTATCTCGAGCAACTGTTTGGCAAGCTGCGGCGCCATTCACTGGTGGAGTCTACCCGTGGACCGGGTGGCGGGTACACGTTGGCGCGTGCGCCAGCTGATATCACTGTCGCGGAGATCATCACTTCGGTGGATGAGCCGATAGATGCCACCCAATGCGCTGGCAAGGAGAACTGTCTGGGAGAAGGTGCACGCTGCATGACGCATGAACTTTGGGCTTCGTTGAACGTCAAGATGGTTGAGTTCCTGGAATCCATCAGTCTGCAAAAACTGGTTGATGAGCAGTTGGCCAAGGGCTTTCAGGCCGAAGAAAAGCCAAGGCTCAAACGCGCCATTTCCAGCATGCCAGTAGTCAAGCCGATGCGCATCAATGCACCGAACTCGGTGTTTGCTCTGGGCAATGTTTATTCCAAGATGTGATTTGAATCCCATTTAACCAAGCAAAGACAAGCCCATGGAAAGTACACCGCATTTCCCGATTTATATGGACTACAGCGCCACTAATCCGTGTGATGAACGGGTGGTGGATGCCATGATTCCCTGGTTGCGCCAGCACTTTGGCAACCCCGCTTCGCGCAGTCATGCCTGGGGCTGGGAAGCCGAAGTGGCGGTTGAAAAAGCCCGCGAGCAAGTGGCTGCGTTGATTGGCGCTGACCCGCGTGAAATCGTCTGGACATCTGGCGCCACTGAATCCAACAACCTGGCTTTGAAAGGTGCGGCGCACTTTTACCAGAGCAAGGGCAAACACGTCATCACCGCCAAAACCGAGCACAAGGCGGTGCTCGACACCTGCCGCGAACTGGAACGTCAGGGCTTCGAGGTGACCTACTTGGACGTGCAGCCCGATGGCTTGATCGATCTCGATGTGTTTAAAGCCGCCATTCGTCCCGACACCATTTTGGCCAGTGTCATGTTTGTCAACAACGAGATTGGTGTGATCCAGGATATTGCAGCGCTGGGTGCAATTTGCCGCGGCAAAGGCGTGGTGTTCCATGTCGATGCCGCACAGGCCACTGGCCGTGTCGACATTGACCTGTCCGCATTGCCGGTTGACCTGATGAGCCTGACCGCGCACAAAACCTACGGCCCTAAAGGCATTGGTGCACTGTTTGTGCGGCGCAAGCCTCGTATTCGTATCGAGGCGCAAATGCACGGTGGCGGCCACGAGCGCGGCATGCGCAGCGGCACGCTGCCGACGCACCAGATTGTCGGCATGGGTGAGGCGTACCGGATTGCCAAGGCGGAAATGGCTGTGGAAAACAGCCGAATCCGCGCGTTGCACGATCGCATGATGGCCGGACTCAGTGCGGTAGAGCAGGTGTTTATTAACGGCCACCTGGAAAAGCGCGTGCCGCACAACCTCAACATGAGTTTCAACTATGTTGAAGGTGAGTCGCTGATCATGGGCATTAAGGGTTTGGCGGTGTCAAGTGGTTCGGCCTGCACTTCGGCCAGTCTGGAGCCCAGCTATGTGCTTCGCGCCCTGGGTCGTAGCGACGAACTGGCGCATAGCAGCCTGCGCATGACAATTGGCCGCTGGACCACCGAGGCCGAGATTGACTATGCCATCGATACCATCAAGGTCAATGTCGCCAAGTTGCGAGATTTAAGTCCGCTGTGGGATATGTACAAGGAAGGCATTGACATTTCCACCATCCAGTGGGCAGCACATTAACAGGAGCACAAAATGGCATATTCTGAAAAAGTGGTTGATCACTACGAAAACCCCCGCAATGTGGGCGCGTTTGACAAGGGCGACGAGTCGGTCGGTACCGGCATGGTGGGTGCCCCGGCCTGTGGTGATGTGATGAAGTTGCAGATCAAGGTCAACCCGGACACCGGAGTGATAGAGGACGCACGCTTCAAAACCTATGGTTGCGGGTCGGCCATTGCATCGAGCTCGCTGGTGACCGAATGGGTCAAGGGCAAGACCCTGGATCAGGCGTCGGCGCTAAAAAATAGTGAGATTGCTGACGAATTGGCGTTGCCGCCTGTCAAAATCCACTGCTCGATCCTGGCCGAAGATGCCATCAAGGCTGCTGTGAATGACTACCGCCAGAAGCATACCGAAGCGCAAATCCACTGAAACATCATTGACTGACCGGTCAATAAGGGTCGGTTTTTCCAGATTCTCACCACAAAGCTCAAAAAATCATGGCTGTTACGCTGACTGAAGCTGCTGCCCGACACGTCAACCGCTATCTGACCAAGCGTGGGCAGGGCGTGGGGGTGCGCCTGGGTGTCAAAACCACCGGGTGTTCCGGTCTGGCGTACAAGCTGGAATACGTCGATGAAATCGGCTCTGAGGACATCGTGTTTGAAGGCCATGGCATCAAGGTGCTGATTGACCCCAAGAGTTTTGCCTACCTTGATGGCACCGAACTCGACTTTGTCCGCGAAGGTCTGAACGAAGGTTTCAAATTCAACAATCCCAGAGAGCGGGACCGCTGCGGCTGTGGCGAGTCTTTTCGGGTGTGAATCTGCAGTCAGACGATTTTGAGCTGTTTGGGCTGGCGCAAGGTTTTGCCCAGGATCGCGCTGTGCTCCATAGCCGCTGGAAAGACCTGCAGCGGCAGGTGCACCCCGACAAGTTTGCTGCGCAGGGGGGTGTTGCCCAGCGGGTGGGGATGCAGTGGTCGGTGCGCATCAACGAAGCCTATCAGCGCCTGAAAGACCCGCTCAAACGCGCTGCTTATTTGTGTGAACTGCACGCGGTGCCAGTCAATGCCGAAAACAACACCGCGATGCCAGCGGCTTTTTTGCTGCAGCAAATGCAGTGGCGCGAGGACCTTGACCAGGCTGCCGACGTTCAAGATTTGGATAAAATCGGCCTCCAGGTCAAGCAGGCCCGGCGTGACGTGCTTCAAAAAATAGAGCACTTGATCGACGTGCAAGCGGCCTTCACCGAAGCCGTGGGGCAGGTCAGGGCGATGATGTTCATCGAGCGTTTCGAGCGCGATGTTGATAGCCGCCTCGATGAGCTTGAAAACTGAGTCCTGTTGTGATGGCCTGCTGCATTGGGGTCAGAGCCCCATTGAGCTTGAATTTATTGACTCAAACGAATGTGCCGAGCCGAATGGGGTATCCGACCCCAATTCAGCCAGCCCTTGCGGCCAGCAGGCAGTTGAGCCGCTTAGGTGATGTTTTTACACGTTAGATTTTGTTATGGCATTACTTCAAATTTCCGAGCCCGGCCAGTCGTTGGACCCGCATCAGCGGCGCATTGCGGTAGGTATCGACCTGGGCACCACACATTCACTGGTGGCAGCGGTGCGCCACGGCGTGGCCGAATGTCTGCCCGATGCGCAAGGCCGGGTGATCTTGCCGTCGGTGGTGCGTTATCTGGCGGGTGATGGCCGTCACATTGGTTTTCAGGCGATGCAGACTGGCATTGGCGACCCAGAAAACACCATCGCCTCGGTCAAACGCTTTATGGGACGCGGCCTGAAGGATGTGGTGTTGGCTGGCAAACTGCCCTACCAGTTTGTCGACCACCCTGGCATGTTGGGCCTACAGACCGTGCAGGGCGAAAAATCCCCGGTGGAAGTCAGCGCCGACATTCTGGCCACCTTGCGCTACCGCGCCGAAGACAGTTTTGATGACGACCTGTATGGCGCGGTGATCACCGTGCCGGCGTATTTTGACGATGCGCAGCGCCAGGCCACCAAAGACGCGGCGCAACTGGCCGGGCTGAACGTGCTGCGCCTGATCAACGAACCCACCGCCGCAGCCATTGCCTACGGACTGGATAACGCGGTTGAAGGGGTATATGCCATTTATGACCTGGGCGGTGGCACCTTTGACATCTCGATTTTGCGGCTGACCCAGGGCGTGTTTGAGGTGATTGCCACCGGCGGAGACTCGGCCCTGGGTGGCGATGATTACGACCATGCGCTGACCGACTGGGTGCTGGCTCAAAGCGGCATAGACCCGGCGGCTGTGGTCAGCGCCGAGGACAAAGCCGCTCTCAAGACCGCCGCACGGGTTTGCAAAGAATCCCTTTCTGCTACTGAATTAGTAGCTTACAGCGCAACATTGACGGAGGCTATCGTCACTTTTGATGTTAAACGCAGCGACTTTGAGGCAGCCACCCGCGGGCTGACCGACCGCACCCTGGGCGCAGTGCGCAAGGCCTTGCGCGATGCCGGCTTGTCGGCGCAGGAGGTCAAAGGCGTGGTGATGGTCGGCGGCTCCACCCGCATGCCGCAAATCCAGCAGGCAGTGGGAAAGTTTTTTGGTCAGCCGCCGCTGAACAACCTCAACCCCGACGAGGTGGTGGCACTCGGCGCTGCCATTCAAGCCAATCAACTGTCGGGCAACAACCCGGGTGGCGATTTGCTGCTGCTCGACGTGATTGCGCTGTCGCTCGGGGTGGAAACCATGGGTGGTCTGGTGGAGCGCATTGTGCTGCGCAACGAAACCATACCGACGGCCAAGGCGCAGGATTTCACCACCTACATCGACGGCCAGACTGCGCTGGCGCTGCATGTGGTGCAAGGCGAGCGCGATCTGGTGGC
>JAIFMA010000209.1 GCA_020048795.1 Rhodoferax sp. | reverse complement strand
CTGGGATCAGGCGCGTAATACAGGCCCAGCGGTGCCACCGCCTCACTGATGGCCAGGTTGCGCACCCCGCACTGCACCGTTGCCGTGCGTGCCAGCGCATCGACTTGGATGATCTTGTTGAACCTGGCCATCGACAACGTCACCCCCAGAGCGTGCGGCAGTGCCCCGCCCGACAAGCCGGTGCCAGCACCACGCGCCACCACCGGCACCCCCAAGCCATGACAGGTGCGCAGCACGGCCTGCACCTGGCCCGGGTTTTCAGGCAGGGCTACCAGCAACGGGCGCTGGCGGTAAGCGGTCAGGCCGTCGCATTCATAAGGCGTGGTGTCTTCCGGCTGCCACAATAACGCGTGTGATGGCAAATGTGCCTGTAGCCCTTTTACTACTTGCGCTTGACGCTCTGTTCTTTGTAGCATGGTGAATTCGGAGGGGGCGATACTGGCATTCATGTGTATTCCTTGGGGCTGCTGCGCTCGAAGTGTCAACTCTAATGCCTGACGGTAGCCCGGCGTGTGAACAATTTTGAAAACCCTGTTGAAATTAACGATCAGATGCAAAGACTGATGGGTTCGGTCAGGTTCTCGCTTGACCCCGGAGCGCCTTGTCAGGCTGTTGCGCCCGTTTGAGGCGCTCATGGAACAGTGCGTGGCGCAGGCTAAACTGGCCCGATGCAAGTCAACCCGGCCCAGTTGGGCAACCATCTCAGCAAAGGCCTGAAAAGCCTGTACACCCTGCACGGCGACGAGCCGCTGCTGATTCAGGAGGCGCAGGACACCATTCGTGCCACCGCCCGCGCCCAGGGTTTTACCGAGCGCACCTCGCACACCGTGAGCGGCGCGCATTTTGACTGGAGCGAGGTGCTGGCGGCTTGCGGCAGTTTGAGCCTGTTTGCCGACAAGCAGATTGTCGAGCTGCGCATTCCCAGTGGCAAACCTGGCAAGGAAGGCAGTGTGGCCCTGCAGCAACTGGTTGATCAGTCCCGCGGCAACGATGCCACGCTGACCATTGTGATGCTGCCGCGCCTGGACAAGGCGACCCGGGCCACCGCCTGGTTTGCCGCGCTCGAGAGCGGCATCACACTCGAAGTCATGCCGGTCGAGCGCGCCGCGCTGCCGCAATGGATTGCCCAGCGCCTGGCTGTGCAGGGCCAACGGGTGAGCGCGGGTGAAGAGGGGCAACGCACACTACAGTTTTTTGCCGACCGGGTCGAAGGCAATCTGCTGGCGGCGCACCAGGAGATCCAGAAGCTGGCCCTGCTGCACCCGGCAGGTGAACTGGGCTTTGACCAGATTGAGGGGGCCGTGCTGAACGTGGCACGCTACGATGTCTTCAAGCTCAGCGAGGCGGTGCTGGCCGGGCACATGGTGCGGGTGCAGCGCATGCTCGATGGCCTGCAGGCCGAGGGGGTGGCCGAGGTGCTGGTGCACTACACCCTGGCTGAAGACATCCGCGCCCTCAAGCGCGTCAAAGACAGCATGAACCAGGGCAAGCCGCTGCCGATGGCACTGCGCGAACAACGCATCTGGGGCAACAAAGAGCGCCTGTTTGAGCGTGTGTTACCCCGCCTGAGCGATGCCACGCTGGCCCAACTGCTGCACAGCGCGCATCAGGTGGATGGGGTGGTCAAAGGCCTCAAATCGCCCGATTGGCCCGCCGCCCCCTGGCAGGCACTGCATCAACTGGCCATGCAACTGTCGCGCCAATGTTTGGCAAAAACCCATTAAAAAAGGCACCGGGGTTGCCGGTGCCTTTTTTCTTTCTTTTTTCTAACGATTGTCTGACCACTGCGGGCCAGTCTCCTGGGGTCTTTCACCTTGAGCGGGCATTACACCTGCGAGTGAGGTTCCACTGTATGCTCCAAACCAGTGCCCAACAATCCGGAATAACCCTTTTCGTGTTTACCCTTGGTGCGTCCTGGCCTCTTCAATGATCCAGCGTGCCGCCTTTTCGGCCATCATCAGCACCGGTGAATTGGTGTTGCCACTGGTGATCAGCGGCATCGCCCCGGCATCCACCACGCGCAAACCATGGATCAACCCACCCGGGCCACGCACCCGCAATCGCGTATCCAGCACGGCCAGCGGGTCACCGTCGCGACCCATTTTGGTGGTGCCAACCGGGTGGAAGATCGTGGTGGCAATGTCGCCGGCCAGCCGCGCCAGCTCATCATCGGTCTGAAATTGCAGGCCCGGCTTGAACTCCTGCGGCTGGTACCTGGCTAGCGCCGGCTGCCCCACGATAGTGCGTGTCAGACGCAACGAATCAGCCGCCACCTTGCGGTCAACGCCTGTGCTGAGGTAGTTGGGTGCAATGGCAGGTGCCACCATGAAGTCTGGCGAAGTGATCATCACGCTGCCACGGCTGTCCGGGTTCAGGTTGCAAACGCTGGCGGTAAAGGCAGGAAAACTGTGCAGCGGCTGGCCAAAGGCCTCCAGGCTCAGCGGTTGCACGTGGTACTCGATGTTGGGATAAGGCTGGGCCGGGTCACTGCGGGTGAAGGCACCGAGCTGACTGGGGGCCATGCTCATCGGGCCGCTGCGCCTGAGCGCATACTCAAGCCCGATCATGGCCTTGCCCCAGAGCGAGCTGGCTTGCACATTGAGGGTTTTCACCCCCTGCACCTTGAACACCGCACGGATCTGCAAATGATCCTGTAAATTGGCACCCACCCCGGGTGCATCATGCAGCACGGGAATGCCCAGGTGATGCAGCAACTGGCCCGGGCCAATGCCCGAGAGTTGCAAAAGCTGCGGCGAGCCGATGCTGCCAGCACTCAAAACCACCTCCCGAATGGCACTGACCGTGCGCATTTCGCCACCTGTGAGCACCTCAACCCCGGTGCAGCGCAGCCGGCCATCAGGCTCGGGGGTGAGTTGTAGCCGCGCGACCTGGGCCTGCGTCCACAGCTCAAAGTTGGGTCGATCGGTGCACACCGGGCGCAAAAATGCCTTGGGCGTGTTCCAGCGCCAACCGCTGCGCTGGTTGACTTCAAAATAACCCACGCCTTCGTTGTCGCCCCGGTTAAAGTCATCGGTGGCAGGAATCCCGGCCTGCTGCGCGGCCAGCGCAAAGGCATCGAGCACGTCCCAGCGCAAACGCTGTTTCTCTACCCGCCACTCACCCCTGGAACCATGAAAATGGCCAATATCTTCAAGGCTTTTTGGGCTATAGCGCCCGTCTGTAATGCGCTGATAGCTATCAAGTTTATAGTAACTTTCATGGCCCACAAAGTCTGGCAGACAGTCTTGCCAGCGCCACGCCGCATCACCCGTGATGTCGGCCCAGCGGTCATAGTCACGCGCCTGCCCGCGCATGTAAATCATGCCGTTGATGCTGCTGCAACCGCCCAGCGTTTTGCCACGCGGGTACAGCAGGGTGCGGCCGTTCAGGCCTGCGTCGGGCTCGGTCTTGTAGAGCCAGTCGGTGCGCGGATTGCCTATGCAATACAAGTAGCCTACCGGAATGTGGATCCAGTGGTAGTCGTCCTTGCGTCCGGCCTCGATCAGCAGCACCCGCTTGGATGGGTCGGCACTCAGACGATTGGCCAGCAGGCAGCCAGCCGTACCGGCACCCACGATGATGTAGTCAAAGCTTGTATTCATGAGAGGGAGTCACTTTCTGTCAAGCGACACAACAGCCCTTGCCGCGCTCAACCAGAGCATTCTGCCGCATCGTGATTGGGTCAGCAGAAATTTTGCTGATTCGGCCACGGCTGTTGGCTTCATCTGCGAGCAGACCAGGAATAAAGAAAAACCAAGGCTGTTACAACGCAGGTTGAAGCAGCCGCTGCACCAGCGGGTGATGCACTTTCTTTTCGGTGCCGATGGCAAAAAAGTGCTCGGTTACCCCCTCACAGGGGCCCAATCGCTGCACCGCGTAATGGGCCAGCAGATCGTCATGCGCCCACACTGCTGCCGGGAAAATACCCATGCCGCTGGCACCAAAGGTTTTCAGCAGGGCGCTGTCCTCAAACTCGCCCACAATGCGTGGCCGCATGGCGCGTTGTTCAAACCAGTGGTCCAGGCGAGCCCGAACGGCAGTGTGTGCTGTGGGCAACAGCAGGGGCACATCGGCCAGGGTTGCTGGAAATTTTTCGCCCGCGGCAGCCACCCAGTCGCTGGTGCCATACCAGGCCATGGCGGACGACCCCATGGCATGGTTATAGAGCTTGATATTGGGGTTGGCTGGGGCCGGTCTATCTGACAGCACCAGGTCCAAGCGATGCAGGGCCAGGTCGCCCAGCAGATCGTCCAGATTGCCTTCATGACACAGCAACCGCAGGTTTGGCTCCAGAATGACTGGCTGTAGCAGGCGGCGCACCACCAGCTTGGGCAGCCCGTCACAAACACCCACGGCCAGGCGAATGCTTGGCGTGCTGACGGCATCGCGCACCCGTGCCGGCAAGCTTTCACCCAACTGGAAAATTTGATCCGCCTGCTGCATCGCTGCCAGTCCCGCATCGGTCAGCACCAGTCCGCGCCCGGCGGGTTTCAACAGGGCGTAACCCAGCGAACGCTCAAGCTCTCGCACCTGTGCACTGACAGTTTGTACCGCCATGTCGAGTTTGTCAGCCGCCCGCGAGATGCCACCTTCTTTGGCGACGACCCAGAAGTAGTACAGATGTTTGTAGTTGAAGGGTGTGCTCATGATCAGTTTTTTTAAGATGAATGATGTGAAATTATCTGCTTTTTTAGTGCTTGTTAAAACCCTGTTGCAGCCTCTTGTTTAACCCAGTCAACCCTTTTGCGCACCCGGCATGACCACGACTGGAAGTCAAGATGATGGTATTGAGCGACACCGAGGCGCAGACGTTGTTTGCGCGCTTGCAGGCGATAGATGCGGACGCGAACAAAGTACTGCAGACGCTGGGGCTTTAGCGCGAGCAGCCAACGCAAAACACCACTGACCGAGTGTCAGCCGCCCCCCGGGGACGGCGTTGTGCTTGCGCCTATGGCCATGTCCGGCTCCATCCGGTGCGTGCCAGTAGCACGCATCTCCTTCCAAATAATCACACTACACGCATCGCTCGCCCTCTGCGCCAGCACTCAAACGCTCCTTGCATGGACTTGTGCGGGCCAGGGTGCACAGCCGACCATGGCAGCATTTGTGCCATAATGCCGGGCTCTGCGAAAATTCGTTTGCGGAGATTCATATCGAAGAGGTTCCTATGTACGCGGTCATAAAAACCGGTGGCAAACAATACAGGGTTGCTGCAGGCGAAAAAATTAAAGTAGAACAGATTGCTGCGGACGTTGGCCAAGAGATTGTGTTCGACCAGGTTCTGGCAGTCGGTAGCGGCGCAGAGTTGAAGGTGGGTACACCCTTGGTGTCCGGTGCAACAGTGAGCGTCACAGTGGTGGCGCATGGCAAACACGACAAGGTCAGCATTTTTAAAATGCGCCGTCGCAAGCACTATCAAAAACGTCAAGGGCACCGTCAACAGTTTACTGAGCTGCTGGTTGGCGCGATTGCGGTCTGATACAGAAAGAGAATCATGGCACATAAAAAAGGCGGCGGCTCAACGCGAAATGGGCGCGATTCCAAGCCCAAAATGCTCGGTGTGAAGATGTACGGTGGCCAACTGATCAGTGCTGGCTCGATCATTGTTCGTCAGCGAGGCACACAATTTCACCCTGGCACCAATGTTGGTATCGGCAAAGACCATACGCTTTTTGCGTTGACTGAAGGTCATGTGTCTTTTGCGGTCAAGGGCGCACTCAATCGCCAAACCGTGAGTGTGACGGCCGCCGCTTAACCGGCCGGCGTTCGCCCCCGAGACCCTGCGCACGCCGCGGGGTTTTTTGTTTCTGAGATATTGCGGGACAGACCTTTCGCTGAGTGTTGCCTGATCACTTGCTCTGTCCTCAACTGACTGAACCCATGAAATTCGTTGACGAAGCCTACATTGATGTCTCTGCCGGAGATGGTGGTGCTGGATGCGTGTCTTTTCGGCATGAAAAGTACAAGGAATTTGGTGGGCCCAACGGGGGTGATGGTGGACGGGGCGGGCATGTTTTTGCGATAGCAGACGAGAATCTGAACACGTTGGTCGACTATCGGTTCTCCCGGCGCCATGATGCCCGGCGTGGTCAGCACGGCATGGGTTCTGACATGTTTGGTGCCGCCGGTGACGACATTACCCTCAAAATGCCGGTCGGCACGATCATCACTGACGCTGAAACCGGAGAGATCCTGTTTGAATTGCTCAAACCCGGCGAAGTGATCACCATCGCAAAAGGTGGCGATGGTGGTTTTGGCAATTTGCGCTACAAGAGTGCCATCAACCGGGCACCCCGGCAAAAAACCCCTGGTTGGCCAGGCGAAAAACGCAATCTCAAGCTTGAACTCAAGGTACTGGCCGATGTCGGCTTGCTGGGCATGCCCAATGCGGGCAAATCAACGCTGATTACCGCTATCTCCAACGCCCGGCCGCGTATTGCCGATTACCCATTTACCACGCTGCATCCGAATCTGGGCGTGGTCCGGGTTGGGCCGGAGCAAAGTTTTGTGGTGGCAGATTTGCCGGGCCTGATCGAAGGGGCCTCTGAGGGTGCTGGTTTGGGGCATTTGTTTTTGCGCCATTTGCAGCGCACCCGATTGCTGCTGCATGTGGTCGATATGGCACCTTTTGACAACGCGATTGATACTGTCAAGCAGGCCAAGGCGATTGTGAATGAGCTGAAAAAGTACGACCCGGCGCTCTACAGCAAGCCGCGCTGGCTGGTGCTGAACAAGCTTGATATGGTGCCCTTGGAGGATCGCGCGGCGCTGGTAAAAGACTTTGTCAAGCGATTCAAGCACAAGGGTCCGGTGTTCGAGATTTCGGCCCTGACACGTGAGGGGTGTGAGTCGCTGATCAAGATAATTTACCAGCACATCAGCACCGAACAAAAGAAACAGCAGGCCCCAGAGGTGATTGACCCGCGTTTTATCGTCAACGGTGATGTCATCGGATAGCTATATTATAAATAGCTGCTTGCGCTTATAAGATAAGGGTTTGAGCCTGAAATGACACAAAAATTTGATGCTTCCATCTTGCGCGATGCGCGTCGCGTGGTGGTCAAGGTGGGCTCCAGCCTGGTCACTAACGAGGGGCGGGGGCTGGATGAAGCGGCCATTGGTGAATGGTGCCGCCAGATGTCTTTGCTGGTGCGCCAGGGCCGCGAAGTCATCATGGTTTCCAGCGGAGCCATTGCCGAGGGCATGAAACGCCTGGGCTGGACCACCCGTCCAAGCGCCATCAGCGAACTGCAGGCTGCTGCTGCCGTCGGCCAGATGGGTCTGGCTCAAATGTACGAAACCAAGCTGCGTGAAAATGGTTTGGGTAGCGCCCAGGTGCTGTTGACGCATGCCGACCTGGCAGACCGCGAGCGCTATCTGAACGCCCGCTCCACCCTGCTGACGCTACTCAAGCTCGGTGTGTTGCCGGTCATCAATGAAAACGACACGGTGGTCAACGACGAGATCAAGTTTGGCGACAACGACACGCTGGGTGCCTTGGTGGCCAATCTGGTGGAGGCCGATGCATTGGTGATTTTGACCGACCAAAAAGGCCTGTACACCGCTGACCCGCGCAAAGACCCGGGCGCACAGTTTGTGCATGTGGCGCAAGCTGGCAACCCGGCCCTTGAAGCCATGGCGGGCGGGGTTGGCTCCAGCCTGGGCCGAGGTGGCATGATTACCAAGATACTGGCAGCCAGGCGGGCAGCGGGGTCTGGTGCGTCCACCGTGATTGCCTGGGGCCGTGAGCCTGATGCGCTGTTGCGTTTGAGCCAGGGTGAATCGATTGGTACGCTGCTGGTGGCGCCGACCCAGAAAACCCAGGCGCGCAAGCAATGGATGGTCGATCATCTACAGATGCGGGGTTCGGTCACGGTGGATGCCGGGGCAGTACAAAAATTGCGCAGCGGTGGCTCCAGCCTGCTGCCGATCGGCATGACGGCCGTTGAAGGCGAGTTTTCACGCGGTGATGTGATTGCGATTCGCTCTGACGAGGGTGTTGAGGTGGCGCGTGGTCTAGCCAATTACGCCAGTGCCGAAGCGCGTTTGTTGTGTCGCAAGCCGTCGAGTGTTTTTGAAAAACTGCTGGGTTACATGGCCGAGCCGGAGATGGTGCACCGCGACAATCTGGTGCTTAGCCGCTGATCCGCAAACGCTATTTATTCATCGCCCGGATCAGCTCTGCGACCGAGCCTACGGCTGTCGCACCGACGCAGGCACCTTGGCGGGCGAAAACAAGGGCATGTTTTGACGGCTGGTTATCGTTGAGCCCACGCCATTTTGCCTCCTTGACCGAGGTCCAGCTGCCAGGACCGGTGGCGCGGGCATAGACCTTGACCTCGCCGGTGGCGCAACGAATACCTTCGTAAAAGGCGCTGACCGACCCACCTGAGTTGCTGGCGACCACCACATACCGGACGATGCCATCCGGGGTGATGGCCAACGAAGCAGGGTCAACGCCAAACTTCAGGCTGACGTAGGGCGGCATTTCCAGGGGCAGCAACTTGTCAGCACGAAATACCGGCGGTGCCGGCGCTTCAGATTCTTGCCAGTCCGGGTCCAGGGTGATGGCCTCGGCATGGGCAGCCAGGCTACAGGCGAGCAACCAAAGCAGGCCCAGGCGACGCATGCCTTTGATGATGGCGGATTCAGACATGTTCGCTACCTGTAAGTGGGTCGGGTTCAAAGCTTGCACCAAGTGGCATGTCGAAAGAATGATCCGGCATGTCACCACCGGGCTGGTCAGGCTCCATTGGACGAATGCCCTGACGCAAAAAACGGTTGCGATAGTCATTGCGGGGTACATACCGCGCCAATTCGGTCAGCGCCGTGACATAAACCTCGCGCTTGAATTCCACCACGGCCTCCAGCGGCACCCAGTAGTCGTTCCAGCGCCAGGCATCAAACTCGGGATGGTTGGTGGCGCGCAGGTTCAAGTCCCAGTCATGCCCCACCAACTGCAGCAAAAACCAGATTTGCTTCTGGCCCCTGTAAAACCCGCGTGAATCACGGCGTATGAAACGGTCCGGCACCTCATAGCGCAACCAGTCACGGGTGCGGGCCACAATGCGAACGTGTTCGCGTTGCAGCCCAACTTCTTCGTGCAGTTCCCGAATCATGGCTTGCTCTGGGGTCTCACCCCGGTCGATGCCGCCCTGCGGAAACTGCCAAGAGTGCGTACGGATACGCTTGCCCCAAAACACCTGATTTTTCTGGTTGAGCAGGACGATGCCGACGTT
>JAIFMA010000134.1 GCA_020048795.1 Rhodoferax sp. | reverse complement strand
TGGAAAACGTGCTGTTTGCCGCCGCCGATGGCGTGGTTGGTAAACTGTTGGCGGTCAAGGGCGAGAGTCTGGCTGTCGATCAGCCGATTGTCGAATTTGCCTGAGTCTGCCGCTACCTCATACCCATTGGGCTTTAGCCCAATGGTGATCAGCGTAGGGTGCTATTAATTTTGAAGTAACCAAAACGAAAGAGGTCACAATGAGTGCAACGCCACGTCCTTTCAAAACGCTGGGTATCCAGCAAATCGCCATCGGGGCAACCAGCAAGCTCAGGTTGCAAAAGCTGTGGGTCGATATGCTGGGGCTGGAACTGACCGGCAGTTTCAGGAGCGAGCGGGAAAACGTGGACGAGGACATTTGTGCCATGGGTGTCGGTGCGTTCAAGGTCGAGGTTGATCTGATGCAGCCAGTCGATATCGAAAAGAAGCCTGCAGTGCATGTCACACCGCTCAACCATGTTGGCATCTGGATTGACGATCTGCCGAAAGCTGTCGAGTGGCTGACCGCGCAGGGTGTGCGTTTTGCGCCTGGCGGCATTCGCAAGGGTGCGGCAGGCTTTGACATCTGCTTTTTGCACCCCAAGGGCAACGACGAGTTTCCGATTTCGGGCGAGGGCGTGCTGATCGAGATGGTGCAGGCACCACCTGAAGTGATCAAGGCGTTTGCTGCGCTGGCGGCGGCGTAAACCCTGGCTGCTTGGCCCGCGCGCGGGCCAGCGCCGCTTCAATCACGGCGCGCTTGTTATCAAGCACCGCTGGGTCCTTGTGCTGTGAATGGTGCGCCAGGTCTGACAGCTTCAGCCGTGCCTTGGCTTCGAGCCTTTTATCGTTCTCGCCCTCTTCCCGCTTGCGCTTGTAGCTATTGAAAGCATAGCGATCACGGGCTATGTCGGCACTTGCTTGTGACCAGGCTGCCCAGCCTGTGGCGGTGCCTGAGGCATTTTCCACCAGGATGCAGTCGACCGGGCAGACCGGCAGGCACAGCGCGCACCCGGTGCAGTAGTTTTCAATCACGGTGTGCATCAGTTTGTTGCTGCCCATGATCGCATCGACGGGGCAGGCCCTGATGCACAGGGTGCAGCCAATACACCACGTCTCGTCGATGAACATCATGCTGCGCGGGATTTCCTCGCCATGTTCGGGATTCAGGGCTTTGGCGGGCTGGCTTGTTACCGCAGCGATCCGGTCGATGCCTTCAGCGCCACCTGGCGGGCATTGATTGATGTCTGCTACTCCGTCGGCAATCGCCTGTGCATAGCTTGCACAGTCCGGGTAGCCGCAGCGTGTGCACTGGGTTTGGGGCAATACCGCCAGAATCCTGGCGGGCAAGCCGATCATTGCTGGGGAGGTGTGGCTTTTCTGCGGCTTGGCTTCTTGGCGGCTGCCTCGGCTGCCACGGGTGCTGCGGCAGTCTTGTCAGAGAGCTTCTTGGCTGACGCTTTTTTCACTGGTTTTGGGGCTGCCGGTGCAGCCTTGACCACCGCGACCTGGGCAAGCGCTGCAGTGGGCGGCACCACCTCCGCCGTGTCCGTCGATGCAGTGACCGCTGCCGCTGTTGTGGTGGTCTGCGCAGCAGCCAACTCGGCAACTGCCGGGGCAGCTATCGGTTCGGCAATGGGAGTGGCCACAGGTGCAGGCAGTGTCTGGTAGCGCAGGATAAATGCTTTGACAATCGGATACACCGTCTCGCGCCAGCGTCTGCCGGCAAAAATACCGTAATGGCCTGCGCCTTCAACCTCCAGGTGCTCTTGCATCGACTTGTCCACGCCGCTGCAAATGGAGTGCACCGCCTCGGTCTGACCCGAGCCCGAAATATCGTCGAGTTGGCCTTCCACCGACAGCAACGCGGTGGTTTTGATGTCTTGTGGGCGTACGCGCTCAATCTTGCCATCGACACCGCGCACATCCCAGGTGCCGTTGACCAGGTTGAAGTCCTGGAACACGGTGCGGATGGTTTGCAGGTAGTAGTTGGCATCCATGTCAAGCACGGCGTTGTACTCGTCATAAAATTTGCGGTGCGTCTCGGCGCTGGATCGGTCACCCTTGATCAGGTCCTTAAAATAGTCGTAATGGCTGCGCGCGTGGTTGCTCGGATTCATGGCAACAAAGCCCGAATGCTGCAAAAAGCCAGGGTAAACGCGCCGCCCGGCACCCGCGAAACGGGTTGGCACCCGGTAAATCACATTGTTTTCAAACCACTTGATGTCTTTTTTCATGGCCAGGTTGTTGACTGATGTCGGCGATTTGCGTGCGTCGATCGGGCCACCCATCATCACCATGCTCAGGGGGGTTAGTTCACCACGGCTGGCCATCAGGGACACCGCAGCCAGCGCTGGCACGGTGGGCTGGCAGACGCTCATGGTGTGGCAGTTGCCGTAAATACCTTGCAGGTGACGGATGAATTCCTGTAAGTAATTGATGTAGTCGTCCAGATGGAAATCACCTTCGGACATCGGCACCAGGCGGGCGTTGGTCCAGTCGGTGATATAGACCTTGTGGTCTTTGAGCATGATTCGGACGGTGTCGCGCAACAGGGTAGCGTAGTGGCCTGACAAGGGTGCCACGATCAGCACGGCTGGCTGGTCTTTGAGCTTGAGCAGTGTGGCGGGATCGTCGCTATAGCGCTTGAATCGGCGCAGTTCACAAAACGACTTTTTGACCTCTACGCGTTCGTGAATCGCAACTTCAACGCCATCCACATCGACGGTACGCAGGCCAAACTCAGGTTTTTCGTAGTCTTTGCCGAGTCGGTGCACCAAATCATAGGCGGCCGAAATACGCTGTGAAAACGGATGTTTTCCCATCAATGACAAGGGGTTGGCATACATTTTGGCTGCCGATGCCGCCAGGTCGGTGAGAGGCTCCACCAATGAACGCTGGGTTTCGTACAGTTTGTAGAGCATGAGGTCACCTAAGTAAATAAAATTGTTGCGCTGCAATATAACAGGACTTGGCTGGTAAAGGTAGTCGACCTGTCAAACTAAGGCCAATATCGACTCAAAGAAGGCCCCCACATCATGTCCATCCCGGCAATTTTGAATCAAACAGCGCCACTGCCAGTTCTCTTTGTGGGCCATGGCAGTCCCATGAACGCCTTGCCTGGCAACCCTTATTACCAGCACTGGCACTCGCTTGGCGCTGAATTTGGTGTGACAAGGCCACGCCCGCAACTGGTTCTGTGCATCTCGGCGCATTGGCTCACACGCGGCTGGTGGCTGACGGCCATGGCGAAGCCCAAAACCATCCACGACTTTGGCGGTTTCCCGCAAGAGCTGTTTGATCAGCAGTACCCGGCACCGGGCTGGCCTGAGGCGGCGCGTGCGCTGAGTGCACTGCTGCGCCAGCCCGACAGCGGCTTGCCGGTACAACTGGATGCCCAAGAGTGGGGGTTGGACCACGGCGCCTGGGGCGTGTTGAAGCCGATGTTTCCTGCGGCTGACATCCCGGTGCTACAGCTCAGCATGGACGACAGCCGCCCAGCGGCCGAGCACTTTGGGCTGGGCCAGCAGCTCAAAGCCTTGCGCTCATTGGGCGTGCTGATCGTGGCCAGTGGCAACATGGTGCACAACCTGCGCACCATGCAACCCGATGCGGCCGACGATCAGGCCCATGACTGGGCGCGAGACTTTGACCAGCGCATTGCCGGCTACCTGCAAACCGGCAACATGCAGGCGCTACAGGACTTTCAGCAACTCGCCACGGCGCGGCTGGCGCACCCCAGCCACGACCACATGCTGCCGTTGTTGTATGCGGCCGGCGCCACCGAGCCGGGTGAAGCGCCACAGTTTTTCAACACCGGCTTTCAGGCCGCGTCGATCTCGATGCGCTCGGTGATCTGGGGATAGCTGGGGGGCACTACCCGGCATCGTCCCCGGTGATGGCGGCAATGTCGTGGTACAGGGGTTGGAGCCGCTGATACATGCGGCAATAAACGCGCCGGTACAACTGCTCATAGGTTTGCACATGGGCGGGATCGGGCACAAACACCTGGCCCACGCGGCTCATGGCCGCTACCGCAGCGGTAAAGTCGGAGTGCAGTTTCAGCCCCACGGCGACACCCAGACCACTGGTTTCATACAAATGGGGCTGCTCGGTGGGCAGGTTGTACACGTTGGCGGTGATCTGCAAGGCCGCATCACTTTGTAAACCTCCCCCTGATGCCCGCAAGCGGGTAATCGTCTGGCCGCTACGCTTTTCGATGCGTTCCTTGCCCTTGCGCCTAGACACAAATGATTTAGAAATGGAATAAACCAGGCATTCCAGTATGGCGCGGTGCAGGTGGACTCGATTGTGCATGTCGCCAAATCAGGAACTTGTCGGTTTGGGCCCACAGGGCGGGCTGATGTTGGGCCATCCAGTTGGCCTCGGCCTCAGCCTGAAAGACGCGCACGGTTTCCAGCATGCCAAGGCTGCCCAGCGCCGCTTTCCACCACCAGGAAATGGCGGGCACCTGGCTGGCACGGCGCTGGTCCAGCCAGATCATGGATGGGCGCAGTGGCTGGCCATGCCGGTCCAACGACACCGTGGTGCCACGCTGGGTGGTGATGACCACCCCGGCGATGTCACTCTTGGCCACGCGGCTGCTGTCCCATAGCTGCTGGCAGGCCTGGCACAGCGACTGCCAGAAGGCATCGAGGTCATTTTCCAGTCAACCGGGTTGTGGTGACTGGTAGCTGTCGATGCTGACCTGTGCCATGTGCACCAGCTGGCCCTGCAAATTTAACAGCAGGGCGCGCACGCTTTGGGTGCCGTTGTCGATCGCCAGCAAATAAGTCGGTGCGCTCATGGGGTGTGTGACAGTTTGACGGCCAGTTGGCTCAACGCCTGGTAGGCGGCACCCGCCTGGGTATCCCACTGGTCCAGGGCCTGCGCCTGCGCCGCCACCAATGCCAGGTCGCCACGCGCTGCAGGGCCGGTCAGGGCCGCTTTTGGCCCCAGCGCCACGATGTTGTTGACCGCGTTGTGCAGCAGCGTGGCGCGCATGTGCTGGATCAGGACCGTTGGCATACCGCTGTGCTGCCAAAGCTGCTCGGCCAGATCTTGCAACACCGGCAAAAAGTTGGTGGCAAACACGGCTGCGGCGTGGTAGAGCAGCTTGTCTTGCGCGGCAACTGCAAAGCACTGTCCGCCGATCTGGGTCAACGCCCACTCAAGCAGGTGTAGTGCTGGTGCATCGCCCTCCAGGGCGCAGGGGGTGCCGGCAAACTGGGCAAGCGCCAGCTCAGGCCGGGCAAAACTCAGCAACGGATGGGCACTGGCTACTTGCCAGCCATGCTCGGCCAGGGGTGCCAGCTGATCCGAGCCCAGCGCGCCACTGCAATGAAACGCCAGGGCAGGGCGGTTTGACACATCCAGCACCGCCAGTTCCAGCGCCACTGCGGCAATATGTGCATCAGGCAGTGCCAGCAGCCAGACATCGGCCGGTGGCAGGCTGGCCAGATTCTGGCAAGCTTGCCCGGCACCGATAAACTGCGCCGCTTGTTGTGCAGAAGCCTCGGACCGCGCCAGCACACCCTGCACCTGAAAAATGCCCGCCGCCTGAAACAGCCGCCCCAGTGTTTTGCCGACCCGACCAGCGCCAATCACATTCAGGGTTTTCATGGGGCCTGGAATGCTATTAAAAAAATAGCTGCCGACGCAAGCACTACCTGCGCCAGGCAGCTATTTCTTATATTTTTCTGGGCCGGATCAGATCACTTTGGCAATACAGGCGCAAACATAGTCGATGTTTTTGCTGTTGAGTGCCGCCACACACATGCGCCCGGTGTCGGTGCCATACACCCCAAACTCGTTGCGCAGGCGCACCATCTGGTCTTTGGACAGGCCTGAGTAACTGAACATGCCGATTTGGCTGGTGATGAAGCTCATGTCCTGCTCGATGCCAGCCGCCTTCAGGCCATCGACCAGCTTCTGGCGCATGGCCTTGATACGCACACGCATCTCGCCGAGCTCTTGCTCCCACAGTGCGCGCAGCTCAGGGTTGCCCAGCACACCGGCCACAATAGCGCCGCCGTGGGTGGGTGGGTTGCTGTAGTTGGTGCGGATCACGATCTTGAGCTGGCTCAGCACGCGGGCCGCATCGTCTTTGGTGGCACACAACACGCTCAGAGCACCTACGCGCTCGCCGTACAGGCTGAAGCTCTTGGAAAACGAGGTCGAGACAAAAAAGTCCAGGCCAGCCGCGACAAACTTGCCAATCACCGCACCGTCTTCTTCGATGCCGTAGCCAAAGCCCTGATAAGCCATGTCCAGGAACGGTGTCAGGTTGTTAGCCTTGACCGTGGCGATCACCTCGTCCCACTGGGCCGGGGTGAGGTCGTAGCCGGTGGGGTTGTGGCAGCAGGCGTGCAACACCACCACGGTGCCTGCGAGGGTGGCGTTCAGGTCAGCCAACATGCCGGCAAAGTCGATGCCACGGGTGGCTGCGTCGTAGTAGCGGTAACTTTCCACCACAAAGCCAGCGTTGGTAAACAGGGCGCGGTGGTTTTCCCAGCTCGGGTCAGAAATCAGCACCTTGGCAGCGGGGTTGAGTCGCCTCAAAAAGTCGGCCCCCACCTTGAGGCCGCCGGTACCGCCCAGGCCTTGCACCGTGGCGATGCGGCCGGACTTGAACGGCTCGCTGTCAGCACCAAACACCAGGCCTTTGACGGCAGCGTCATAAGCCGCAATACCGTCAATGGGCAGGTAGCCGTGTGCAGTGGGCTTGTCCATCATGGTTTTTTCAAACGCCTGTACACATTGCAGCAGAGGCAACTTGCCGTTGTCATCAAAGTAGACACCCACGCCCAGGTTGACCTTGTTGGGGTTGGTGTCGGCGTTGTATTGCTCGGTCAGACCCAGAATCGGGTCGCGGGGGGCCATTTCGACGGCGGAAAAAAGTGACATGAGAGCGTCCTGTTGGAGTGAGAAATCGATAGTCCGGCTTGGCTTGCTGCGGTGCAACGCACGATTTTACCGATGCCCGCCAACGCATGAACCCAATTGGATTTTGCCTGATTGCGTTTTCAGATCGATACGACATGAGGCGCAAACCCGCAGACATTGCTGTCACATGGCAAGGCCAGGCAACGACCCGCCGGATTGATATGGAAATCCAATGAGTCCGTCGGTCGGGCTGATATCCTCATTGCATTGCCAAATCATCCGTGTGGTTGTTGCTTCGCCTTGTTGGGACCAGCCAGTGCACTAGCTGCGGCTTCATGCCTGGACACCCATGATTTGGAAATGGCATCAGTAAACTCATTCAACCTTTCATGAAATGAGAGAGTACACCAATGAACATACTCCTGAAAATGCTGCGGGCGCTGGGTCGCGGACTGTTTGGGCTGGGCGTGTTTGTGGCGCTGGCGATCGGCTGGACCACCGTCATGTTTTTTGTCAACCCGTGGTCCAGTGCCGATCCCGGACGGTGGCCAGGGGTGCGACCGATCATTGTGGGTAGCCGCGATACCGGCAAAACCCGGGTGATCCTGTACAGCCGTTTTGCCGCCGAACAACAGGCCGATCCGACCTTGGTGCCCTGGCCACTGGTACCAGACGGCACCGGGCTGGAGGGGCGGGCACGCACCGCTTGGCAAACGGTTGATGCCAAGTCCTGGCAGTATCAGGCGAGCTGGGACGACGGTGACTACATTCTGGAGAGTCGCTACCGTCTGGACGGTCAGCAGCCCGTGCTGGTCGAGATTCGTGGTCGCGACCCCAGCCTGGGCTTTTGGGGCATGGTGCTGGCGCTGCTCAGTGTGCTGGTCTGGAAGGCCTTACGATGGTGGCGCAGGCGGGCTCGGCGTTACGGAGTTGAGCACCAATAACCTGAACAGTTGGGCCACGCTGGCGAGCGTCATGCGCGGTTTGCGGCTGGCCTTGTGCGCGCCATCACACGCTAATTTGTCCAGCTTATTCTTGCCCGACCCCCAGGTCCAGAAAGGCTTGCGCGAGTGTTGCCTGTAAATAGCCTGCTTCTGGACGCGTGTGGCAACATATCGGCATGTCTGCATCCACTTCCAAGTCCACCCCCAAAGTCCGCCCGGTCGCGGTTGCGTTGGCCGTTTCTGCTGATTCAGAGCCCATCCGTGTCGGCACCTTCGTCAGCTTCCCGGGTTCACCCTTTGAGTTGTACCAGCCTTACCCACCCGCTGGCGACCAGCCTCAGGCGATCAACCATCTGGTTGAAGGGGTGGAAAGCGGCGAGGTGTTCCAGATCCTGCTGGGTGTCACCGGTTCGGGCAAAACCTTCACCATGGCCAACACCATTGCCAGGCTGGGTCGGCCGGCGATTGTGTTTGCCCCCAACAAGACGCTGGCGGCGCAACTCTACAGCGAGTTTCGCGAGTTTTTTCCGAAAAACGCAGTCGAATATTTCGTCAGTTATTACGACTACTACCAGCCTGAGGCCTATGTGCCACAGCGTGATCTGTTCATTGAAAAAGATTCAGCCATCAACGAGCACATCGAGCAGATGCGCCTGAGCTGCACCAAAAGCGTGCTGGAACGGCGCGACGTGGTGATTGTCGCCACCGTCTCGGCCATTTACGGCATTGGCCAGCCCGAGGCATACCACAAGATGGTGATGACGCTGCGCGTCGGCGACAGACAAGGCCAGCGCGACCTGATCGCCCAGCTGGTGCGCATGCAGTACCAGCGCAATGATGTGGATTTTTCACGCGGGGCGTTTCGGGTGCGCGGTGACACCATCGACATTTTTCCGGCCGAACACAGTGAGATGGCGATTCGGGTTGAGCTGTTTGACGATGAGGTTGAATCGCTGCAATTGTTTGATCCGTTGACCGGGCGCATCCGGCAAAAAATTCCGCGCTTTACGGTCTATCCGAGCAGCCATTACGTGACACCACGCGAGCAGGTGCTGTCTGCGGTGGATGCTATCAAAATTGAACTGGCTGAGCGTATCAAAACGTTTGTCTCACAAGGCAAACTGGTGGAAGCTCAACGCATTGAGCAGCGCACCCGGTTTGACCTGGAGATGCTCACCGAGGTGGGCCACTGCAAGGGCATCGAGAACTACAGTCGGCATTTGAGTGGCTCGGCAGCGGGTGAGCCACCCGCCACGCTGACGGATTACCTGCCCAAAGACGCGCTGATGTTTCTGGACGAATCCCATGTGCTGATCGGCCAGTTTGGTGGCATGTACAACGGGGATCGTTCACGCAAACAGACCCTGGTGGACTATGGCTTTCGGTTGCCCAGCGCGCTGGATAACCGACCCCTGAAGTTTCAGGAATTTGAGGC
>JAIFMA010000079.1 GCA_020048795.1 Rhodoferax sp. | reverse complement strand
GCCACTTACCGCGCCGGCAAGTTCCGCCATACCAAGCTGGCCAAGCAACAAGCCGCCAAGCTTGAGAACATGTTCACGGACATGACGGCTGGCGAAGTGAAAATGGTGCCGATCATCGTCAAGGCCGACGTGCAGGGTTCGCAAGAAGCCTTGGCGCAGTCTTTGCTGAAATTGTCGACCGACGAGGTCAAGGTGCAGATGGTTTACACCGCGGTGGGCGGTATCAGTGAGTCCGACGTGAATCTGGCCATTGCCGCCAAGGCGGTCATCATTGGCTTTAACACCCGGGCGGATGCCGGTGCGCGCAAGCTGGCCGAAAACAACGGTGTCGATATCCGTTACTACGACATCATTTATGATGCCGTGGACGACCTGAAACTCGCCATGTCGGGCATGCTGACCCCAGACAAGAAGGAAGAAATCATCGGTACCGCCGAGATTCGCCAGATTTTCAAGGTGTCCAAGATTGGCTCGATTGCCGGTTGTATGGTCACCTCGGGCATCGTGCGGCGCACCGCCCGCTTGCGTCTGTTGCGTCAAAATACGGTGGTGTTTACCGGCGAACTTGACTCGCTCAAGCGTTTCAAGGACGATGCCAAGGAAGTGCGCGAAGGTTTCGATTGCGGCTTGAACATCAAGAACTACAACGACATCCAGGAGGGCGATGTGCTGGAGTTCTTCGAAATCCGCGAAGTGGCGCGAACCCTTTGATGCCTTTGGACGCAAGCCTGTGCATAAAAAATCTGCCACACCCAATCGCGCCTTCAAGGTCGCCGATCAGATCCAGCGCGATCTGACCGAATTGATCGCGCGCGAGTTGAAAGACCCGCGTGTCGGCATGGTGACGATTCAGGGGGTTGAGGTCACCCCTGACTACGCGCATGCCAAGGTGTTTTTCAGTTTGTTGGTGGGCGATGTGAAAGCTTGTACCGAGGGCCTGAACCAGGCCGCCGGTTTTTTGCGGGCCGGGCTGTTCAAACGGCTGCATATCCACACGGTACCAACCTTGCACTTCGTTTACGACCAGACCCCCGAGCGGGCTGCCGACATGAACGCACTGATTGCGCGTGCGGTAGCCTCCCGGGCCAAAGAAGACTGAACCCGATGAATGCGCCGCGTGCACGGGTTGCCAGGCGCCCCGTGCATGGGGTGCTGTTGCTGGACAAGCCTTTGGGCTGGTCGAGCAACGACGTTTTGCAAAAGGTCAAGTGGCTGTTGCGTGCAGAAAAAGCCGGCCACACCGGCACACTCGACCCCCTGGCCAGTGGCGTGTTGCCGCTTTGTTTTGGTGCCGCCACCAAGTTCAGCCAGTTGCAACTTGACGCTGACAAGACCTATCAGGCCACGCTGCGGCTGGGCCAGAAGACCAGCACGGGTGACGCTGAAGGTGCGGTGATTGAAAACCGGCCGGTGGCGGTGTCGCCCGAGGACGTGGCGCGCGTCACCCGACAGTTCACCGGTCCGATCAGCCAGGTACCCCCGATGTACAGCGCCCTGAAGAAGGACGGCAAAGCCCTTTATGAGTACGCGCGGGCCGGGATTGAAGTCGCCAGGGAAGCGCGCAAGCTCACCATTTATAAGCTGGATATGCGCTTGACCCAGACAGGTATTGCGCAGACAGCTATTGATATGATAGTGAAATGCAGCAAGGGCAGCTACATCCGGACGCTGGGTGAAGATGTTGGCGAAGCGCTGGGTTGTGGTGCGCATTTGAGTGCGCTGCGTCGCACCGGAACCGGCTGCTTTACCGCGTCGCAGTGTGTCACGCTGGAAGTGCTGGAAAGCATGACCGAAGACGGGCGGTTGGCCTGCCTGTTGCCGGTGGCGTCGCTTTTGTCAGATCACACGGTGGTCACACTTGACGACGACAATGCAGCACGTTTTATGAGCGGCTTGCGCCGTCGTGGTGCTTGGCCAGATACAGCGCAAGTCGCCGTTTATGCGTCAAGTGGACAAGCCCTCCTGGGTACTGCCCATGTCAAGGACGGTGAATTGATCCCCGGGCGGCTACTCAGCCCGATTGAAATTGAACAGATTGCCAATGAATCCCGAGCAGGCCTGAGCGAAAGCCCAGAACCCGCTCAAACCGATTAAGAAAGTGAACCATGTCCCATACCCAAATCCGCAACATCGCCATCATTGCCCACGTTGACCATGGCAAAACCACCATGGTCGATCAACTGCTGCGCCAGTCCGGTACCTTTGCCCAGCATGAAAAAATTGTTGATACCGTGATGGACAACAACGCCATCGAAAAAGAGCGTGGCATCACCATTCTGGCCAAAAACTGCGCGGTGACCTGGCAGGGCACCCACATCAATATCGTCGATACCCCCGGCCACGCCGACTTTGGTGGTGAGGTGGAGCGTGCGTTGTCGATGGTGGACGGCGTGGTGCTACTGATCGACGCGCAGGAAGGCCCCATGCCCCAGACCCGTTTTGTCACCAAAAAAGCGCTGGCCCTGGGTTTGAAGCCAATCCTGGTGGTCAACAAGGTCGACAAACCCGGGTCGCGCCCCGACTATGTGATCAATGCCGCGTTCGATTTGTTCGACAAACTCGGTGCCACCGACGAGCAACTGGATTTTCCGGTGGTGTATGCCTCGGGCATCAACGGCTGGTCATCATTGGTGGAAGGCGGGCAGGGGGAACAGTGGGGCCCTGACATGTCGGCCTTGTTCAATACGATTCTTGAACATGTGCCACACCAGCAGGGTGATCCGAACGCACCCTTGCAACTACAGATTTCGGCACTCGACTTTTCAACCTTCGTCGGCCGCATTGGCGTGGGGCGCATCAGCCAGGGCACGATCCGGCCGATGATGGACGTGGTGGTGATGGAAGGACCGGACGGCAAGGCCGTCAAAGGCCGCATCAACCAGGTACTGACTTTTCAGGGTCTGGAGCGGGTTCAGGCTACCGATGCCGGCCCGGGTGAGATTGTGCTGATCAACGGTCTGACCGACATCGGCATTGGGGTCACCATCACCGACCCCGTCAATCCGATGCCGTTGCCCATGCTGAAGGTCGATGAGCCGACCTTGACCATGAATTTTTGCGTCAACACCAGTCCGCTGGCCGGGCGTGACGGCAAGTATGTAACCAGCCGTCAGATCTGGGACCGCCTGCAGAAAGAGTTGCAACACAATGTGGCGCTGCGCGTCAAGGAAACCGACGAGGAAGGCATCTTTGAAGTTATGGGGCGCGGCGAGTTGCACCTGACCATCTTGCTGGAAAACATGCGCCGTGAGGGTTTTGAGCTGGCCGTCAGCAAACCACGCGTGGTGTTCAAAGATGTCGATGGTGAAAGACATGAGCCGATCGAACTGGTGACTGCCGACATCGAAGAACAGCACCAGGGCGGTGTGATGCAGGCCTTGGGTGAGCGCAAGGGAGAACTGTTTAATATGGACCCGGATGGCCGTGGCCGGGTGCGTCTGGAATACCGCATTCCGGCGCGTGGTCTGATTGGTTTTACCAACGAGTTCTTGAATCTGACGCGTGGCACCGGCCTGATTTCCAACATTTTTGATCGTTATGAAGCGCACAAAGGTGAGATCGGAAGCCGCAAAAACGGCGTGCTGATTTCCATGGATGACGGAGAAATTTTCACCTACGCCCTGGGCAAACTTGACGACCGCGGTCGCATGTTTGTGCGCGCCAACGATCCCGTCTATGAAGGCATGATCGTCGGCATCCACAGTCGCGACAACGACCTGGTGGTGAATGCCACGCGTACCAAACAGTTGACCAACTTCCGCGTCAGTGGCAAGGAAGATGCGATCAAGATCACCCCGCCGATCGAGTTGACGCTGGAATATGGTGTCGAGTTCATTGAGGACGACGAACTGGTTGAGATCACACCCAAGTCGATCCGTCTGCGCAAGCGTTATCTGAAGGAACATGAGCGCAAACGCGCCAGCCGTGAATAAGATGGCGGATAGTCAGTGACCGTCCCTGGCGCATCGGCTGGCAATGGATGGGATGTTGCCGGTCTCGTGCGCCTCGCATTGCCTATCTGAAATTGCCGTGAAACTGAGCCATAACCGCGCTGTGCTGCTGATGGTGGCGGTGACCCTGATGTGGTCCACCGCCGGGGTGGTGACACGCCATCTGGAGCATGCACAAAAATTTGAAGTCACCTTCTGGCGCAGTGCTTTCACGGTGCTGTGCCTGCTGGTGATTCTGCCGCTGGTTCAGGGTCGAGGTGTCTTCAAGCGCATGCGCCACGGCGGTATGGCGCTATGGTTTTCGGGGCTGTGCTGGGCCGGCATGTTCACCTTTTTCATGCTGGCCATCATGCTCACCACGGTGGCCAATGTGCTGGTGACCATGTCCTTGACACCTTTGCTGACGGCGTTGGCGGCGCGTGTTTTTATTGGCCACCGCATCCCGATGCGCACCTGGCTGGCCATTGGCGTGGCGGGGTTTGGTATTGCCACCATGTACGCCAGCCAGTTGGGGCAAGGTATCAGCCTGAGTGGCACCCTGATCGCCCTGTGTGTACCGATTTCGGGGGCCGCCAACTGGACCGTCACGCAACACTCCCACGCGCAAGGGCACGACGTGGACCTGATGCCCGCGGTGCTGATTGGCGGTGTGTTGTCGTCGTTGATCACCTGGCCGCTGGCCTGGCCGTTTCAGGCTTCGGCGCATGATTTGGGCTTGCTGTTTGGCTTGGGCTTGGTTCAGTTGGCGATTCCTTGTGTGTTGGTGGTGGTCTGCACCCAGGTGCTGAAGGCCCCTGAGGTGGCGTTGCTGGGCCTGTTGGAGGTGATTTTTGGCATTTTGCTGGCCTGGATCGGCGCTGGCGAAGTGCCGGGGAACGACGTTTTTGTCGGTGGCTCACTGGTGATCGGTGCGTTGGTCGCCAATGAAATTGTGGCATGGAGGGCTAGGGTATGAATCGTGAATCAACCAATGAGGTCTTGACGCAGGTGCGCGGACAGGTGGGTTTTATTACCCTCAATCGCCCAGCAGCGCTCAACGCGCTGAGCTTGTCGATGATCCGGCTTCTGACGCAATGTCTGCTGGCCTGGCGCGACGATGATCGGGTGCAAGCCGTGGCCATTCGGGGCAGTAACAAGGCGGGGCCGTTTGGCGCGTTCTGCGCCGGCGGTGATATTCGCTTCTTTCACCAAGCCTTGCTGTCGGGTGACCCGGCCCAGGAGGACTTCTTTACCGAGGAATACACCCTTAACCATCTGATCCACGGCTACCCAAAACCCTATATTGCGTTCATGGATGGTGTTGTGATGGGCGGTGGCATGGGCATTAGCCAGGGTGCCTCGCATCGACTCGTTACGCCCCGTAGTCGGCTTGCCATGCCTGAAACCCTGATCGGTCTGTTTCCGGATGTCGGTGGCGGTTATTTTCTGAGCCGCTGCCCCGGCCACACTGGCGAGTGGCTGGCGCTCACTGGCACCACCCTGAAAGGGGATCAGGCCATCAAACTGGGCTTGGCGGACTTTTGTGTGGAGATAACACAGTTACAGCCGGCCTGGGATGCTCTGGCCCAGATCAACCCGGCAGACCAGTCTGAATTGCGTCACTGGATTGCTACATATTCAGGAGCTGTCAGCGCAGATGCAGAAAGCGCTAGAGGCAAATTTGACCATTATTTTTCAATGAGCTCGGTGCAGCACATGGTGCAGGCACTAGAACTCGATGCGTCGGACTGGGCCCAGCACACCGCCGCTTTGCTGCGCCAGCGTTCACCCTTGATGCTGCAGGTGGCGCTGGAACAGATTCGCCGGGCCCGCAATATGCAGTTGGCACCCGCACTGCGCATGGAACGAGACCTGATGCGCCACTGCTTTTTTCCGGCGCATCTGGGGCGCCGCGGCGCACAAACCGAAGCAGCCGAGGGTATTCGGGCATTGGCTGTTGACAAAGACCAGGCTCCGCGCTGGCATCCCGCACGCATTGAAGATGTCACACCTGCGATGGTGGCACCGTTTTTTGACAGTCCGTGGCTTGATCAAGGTCATCCTCTGCGTCATCTCGCCTGATGCCACTCATCAAACTCAGCGCTGGCGTGATTTCATGGCGCGCTCGACCTCGCGTTTGCCTTCGCGGTCCTTGATGGTGTCGCGTTTGTCGTGCTCGGCTTTGCCCTTGGCCAGGGCGACTTCACATTTCACCTTGCCGTTTTTCCAGTGCAGGTTGATCGGTACCAGGGTGTAGCCTTTTTGTTCCACCTTCCCAATCAATCTTTTGATTTCTTCCTTGTGCATCAGCAGCTTTTTGGTACGTTGCTTGTCGGGGCTGATGTGGGTCGAGGCGGTGCCCAGCGGGTTGATCTGCAGGCCGATAATAAACAGCTCACCGTTGCGGATGACCACATAACCGTCGGTCAACTGCACTTTGCCTTCGCGCAAGGATTTGACCTCCCAGCCTTCAAGCACGATGCCGGCCTCAAAACGCTCTTCAAAAAAATAGTTGAAGGCGGCTTTCTTGTTGTCGGCAATGCGGCTGGAGGTGTCGGGTTTTTTGGCCATGGGATGAGCTTGGAGGGTATGGTGAATGCGATCCAGGCTTGACTACAATCCCGCGCAAACCTCCATTCTATGAAAACTGTTAAAAAGTCTGTCCTCATCTGGTATAGCCCGGCCGAAATGTACCGGCTGGTGGTCGATGTTGCGCAATACCCGCGGTTTCTGCCCTGGTGTGACAGGGCCAGGGTGGTTGAACACGAAGAAAACGGCATGCTGGCCGAAATAGGCATCGCGTTCAGCGGCGTGCATCAGGTGTTTACCACCCGTAACGCGCATGTGCCAGACCAACAGGTGCTGATCAAGCTGGTCAACGGCCCGTTTTCCAAGCTTGAGGGCGAGTGGAATTTTCTGACGCTGGGCAGTGAACCGCGTGCCTGCAAGGTGGAATTGACCCTGTCCTACGGTTTTGACAGCACCTTGGGCAAACTCATCAGCCCGGTGTTTGACAAGATTGCCAGCAACATGGTGGACGCGTTTGTCAAACGGGCCAAGCAGGTGTATGGCGAGTGAGTCCACTTGCCAGGTGACGGTGATGGTTTCGTATGCGCCGCGCCAGGTTGCCCAGGTCAACCTGAACCTCAGCCAGCCCTGCATCGTGCTGCAGGCCTTGCAGCAAAGCGGCTTGCTGACGCGTTTCCCGGAATTCGATCACCAGCATACTGTGGTGGGCATCTGGGGTCGCAAAGTGGCGTTGAACCAGATGCTGCGTGACCGGGACAGGGTGGAGATTTATCGCCCTTTGGTGGTCGATCCGAAAGTGGCCAGGCGCGAGCGTTTTGTCAGACAAGGTGCGCGCAGGGCCGGACTGTTTGTCAAAAAGCGCCCCGCAGCCAAGGCCGGTTACTGAAATCGGCCGTGTCAATAACGCTGTCAAACCTATTGGCAGTCCGTATTCACGATGTCCTGCACACGTTTGGTTTCTTCGGCACGGGCTGCATCGTCCAGAACCTCACGCTGCCCCTGAGCATTGATGCGGCTGATTCGCACCCCGGAGTCGAGTCCGGCCTTGGCTGACTTGGCCCGCGCACAGTTGTCAGCCTTGATCAGGGCATTTTTCGCCTCTTCTGCCTTGCGCTTCTCAAGCTCGGCTTGTTCAGCCTTCTTTTTGCGCTCGGCCAGTTCCTTGTCGATGCCGGTCAGTTTGGGCACGCTTGCCTGCGCCTGTGGTGGGGCCGCCGATGCCCCTACCGCTGGCGCAGCAACAGTCTCGGGACTGGCTGTAGCTTTGGCCTGGCCAGGACGTTTGAGGATACTTTTTTCAGGCACGGTACTGGGTGGTGCCCGGTCGCTGAAGACCTTGCGGCCATCGTTGTCCACCCACAACCATTGGGCCGGGGCCCCCAGCGGAAGCAGGCTGGCGGCAAGAAAAGCGATCAGTGCGGTGTGTTTCATGGTGAACGAGTTTATGCCACTGCGCGCGAGTTCGGGCAATAAGTTGTCATCGAAACGTGAAGCGCCCCAGATACAATCGCAAATTTGGAGCTTACAACATGCGCCTGATTGGTAAAGCGCTCACCTTCGACGATGTGTTGCTGGTGCCAGCCTACTCCCAAGTCCTGCCCAAGGACACTTCGCTCGCCACACTTTTTACCCGTAACATCGCGCTGAATTTGCCCTTGGTTTCCGCTGCCATGGACACAGTGACAGAGTCGCGCCTGGCCATTGCCATTGCGCAAGAGGGCGGTATCGGTGTGGTGCACAAGAACATGACCGCGCAGCAGCAGGCCGCCAAGGTTGCCAAAGTGAAACGCTACGAGTCTGGCGTGCTGCGCGACCCGGTGGTCATCACGCCACAGCACACGGTGCGTCAGGTCATGGTGCTGTCCGAGCAATTGGGCGTATCAGGCTTTCCGGTGATAGACGGCGGCAAGGTGGCGGGTATTGTGACGGGGCGCGATTTGCGCTTTGAAACCCGTTACGACCTGCCGGTCAGCTACATGATGACACCGCGAGAAAAACTGGTGACCGTACCGGACGGCACCACCCTGGAGCAAGCCAAGGTGTTGCTCAATCAGCACAAGATCGAGCGCTTGCTGGTGGTCAACGACGCTTTCGAGCTCAAAGGCCTGATCACCGTCAAGGACATTACCAAGCAAACCAGCTTTCCGGCTGCTGCCCGTGATGCCCAGGGCAAACTGCGTGTGGCCGCAGCGGTGGGTGTCGGTGAGGGCACCGAGGAGCGTGTGGAACTGCTGGCGCGGGCTGGGGTCGATGCCATCGTGGTCGATACCGCGCATGGACACAGCAAAGGCGTGATTGACCGTGTTCGCTGGGTGAAGCAGAATTTTCCCCAGGTTGAGGTGATCGGCGGCAACATCGCCACTGGGGCTGCGGCGCTGGCACTGGTGGCGGCCGGGGCTGACGGTGTCAAGGTGGGCATTGGCCCTGGCTCGATTTGCACCACCCGTATCGTGGCAGGCGTGGGAGTCCCTCAAATCATGGCCATCGACAGTGTGGCGTTGGCCCTCAAGGGAACGGGGGTGCCACTGATTGCTGATGGTGGCATCCGCTTCAGTGGAGACATCGCCAAAGCGGTGGCCGCGGGGGCAAGCTCCGTGATGATGGGTGGGATGTTTGCCGGTACCGAAGAAGCACCTGGTGAAGTCATCCTGTTTCAGGGCCGCAGCTACAAGAGCTACCGTGGCATGGGGTCAATCGGTGCCATGCAACAGGGCAGTGCGGACCGTTACTTCCAGGAGTCGAGCACCGGTAACCCCAACGCCGACAAACTGGTTCCCGAGGGCATAGAAGGCC
>JAIFMA010000120.1 GCA_020048795.1 Rhodoferax sp. | reverse complement strand
GTGCCGGCAGCTTTGAGCTGGGCCGCCAGTTTGGCAGCAGTCACCGGGCCGATGTCGAGAATCATGTCGTCGTCGGCCACGTCAGTGGCCGCTTTGACGGTAGCCACGGCATCAGCGGCAAACGTCTTGGCGCAAACCACGTCGGTGGGGATGGGCACGTCGGCACCGCGTGCCTTCATGGCAGCGATGACGGCAACCGCATCAGCCAGCAGGCCCGGCTCGGCCAGGCTCTTGCCAATTTTCAGGCCGGCGGCCAGCATGAAGGTGTTGGCAATGCCGCCACCCACAATCAGGTTGTCGACGTTTTTGGCCAGCGCTTGCAGGATGCTGAGTTTGGTCGACACCTTGGAGCCCGCCACAATCGCCACCAGTGGGCGTTTCGGGTTGGCCAAGGCCAGGTTGATGGCATCAATTTCAGCGGCCAGCAGTGGACCAGCACAGGCTATTGGAGCAAACTGGGCGATGCCGTAAGTGCTGCCCTCGGCGCGGTGGGCCGTGCCAAAGGCATCGTGCACAAAAACGTCGCACAACGCAGCCATTTTTTTCGCCAGCGCTTCGTTGTTTTTCTTCTCGCCCTTGTTGACGCGGCAGTTTTCCAGCATCACCAACTGACCCGGCTTGACATCCACACCATCGACCCAATTGGCCACCACCGGCACCTCGCGGCCCAGCAGTTCGCCCATGCGTTTGGCAACAGGGCTGAGCGAATCTTCGGGTTTGAACTCGCCCTCGGTGGGGCGGCCCAGGTGGCTGGTGACCATCACCGCGGCACCCGCATCGAGCGCCATCTTGATACAGGGCACACTGGCGCGGATGCGCGTGTCTTCGGTGATGTTGCCCTGTTTGTCCTGCGGTACGTTCAAGTCGGCCCGGATAAACACCCGTTTACCGGCTACAGCACCACTGGCAATGACATCAGCAAAACGCAATACTTTCATGACAAAACTCCAAAAGTTAACAAAAAAACTGGCTCCCAGCTCTTGATAATACTGCGTGGTCGGCTATTTGAAGAATAGCGACGAGAAATCCGCAATGAGTCGGTCAGGCTGGCAGACTTCAAGCGGCTGGCCCATGTTGTAGCCATACGGCAGCAGCCACACCGGCACCCCTGCGGCTCGCGCCGTGGCCGCGTCGATGCTGGAGTCGCCAACAAACAGGGCACGCCCAGGTGCCACGTCAAACTTCTGCAGACAATGCGTCACGCCAACCGGGTCAGGTTTTTTGGTGGCAAACGTGTCGCCACTGATCACCACGTCAAACAAGTCGCTGAGCTGCTGCACATCCATCACGATCCGGGTGTAGCGGCTCTCCTTGTTGGTCACCACCGCCAGTTTCACACCCTCAGCACGCAAGGCCTCCAGGGCTTCGCGCACGTGGGGGTAGAGATGACTGCGGGTACCGCAGCGCTTGCCATAAAAGACGTTGTACTGGCCAACCATGTTGCGCATCAACTCGCTGGTGCGCACCTGGTCTGCCGGTCGTCCGGTGGCAAACGCCACTGCCTCAACCAGCAGCGACAAGGTGCCGTGGCCAATCCAGTGGTTCACCTGCTGCTGCGACACCAGCGGCAGATCGAAACACACTAGCGTGTCGTTGACCGCGTCCATGATTTCGGGCGCGGTTTCCACCAGCGTACCGTCCAGGTCAAACATGATCAGATCAAAGGTTCTCATACGGGTAGAGAGTCTGGCTCAATTGGTCGAAGGCACGACGGTGTCGGGCAGCGGCTCGGCACTTTTGCTGGCAGCGCGGTGCACGATGGTGCGGATATTGGTCACCACGCGGTCCACCGTCAGGCCAAAATGCTCGTACAGCTTGGGTGCCGGGGCCGACTCGCCAAAGGTCGGCATACCCAGCACCACGCCGTGGCGGCCCACATATTTGCGCCAGAAATCAGGGTGTGCGGCCTCAATCGCCAAGGACGGCAAGGCGAACGGGATCACCCGTTCTTGATAGGCATCGCTCTGCCGGTCGAACAAATTGGTACACGGCATCGACACCACCCGGGTCGCCACGCCATCTGCCGCCAGCACCGCCTGCGCCTTCATGGCAATTTCCAGCTCGGAGCCGGTTGACACAATCACCGCTTGCGCGCCCGCCATGTCCGACAGGATGTAACCCCCCTTGCGGATGTTGTCCACCATGCTGACATCGGTCAGGCGCGGCAGGTTCTGGCGCGACAGACACAGGGCACTGGGGCCGTCACGGCGCTCAATCGAATGTGCCCAGGCCACTGCGGTTTCCAGGCCATCGGCCGGGCGCCACACGTCCAGACCCGGAATGATGCGCATCGACGGGATGTGCTCGATGCTCTGGTGCGTCGGGCCGTCTTCGCCCAGGCCAATGCTGTCGTGGGTAAACACATGGATGACGCGGATTTTCATCAGCGCGGCCATGCGGATAGCGTTACGGCTGTAGTCGCTAAAGGTCAGGAAGGTGCCACCATAAGGGATGTAGCCACCGTGCAAGGCGATGCCGTTCATGATGGCAGCCATGCCAAATTCCCGCACACCATAACTCAGGTGGTTACCCCAGGTGTCACGAGCGGCGCGCACGCAGCCCTTGAAGTTGGTCAGGTTGGAGCCGGTCAAATCAGCACTGCCGCCAAAAAACTCGGGCACCAACGGGGCCATGGCATCCAGCGCGTTCTGGCTCGATTTGCGGGTAGCAAAGGCGCTCGTGTTGGCCGCGATGCCCTCCAGCAGGCCTGGCAGTTTGTCGACGTAAGCAGGCAGCAGATCACCCGCCATGCGACGCTCAAATTCCGCGGCATCTTCGGGGTACAGCACGCGATACGCTTCAAACCGCTCACGCCAGGCATGTTCAGCCACCACACCACGCGCCACAGCGTTCCAGACAGCGGCAATGTCAGCCGGAATGTCAAACGGGGCCGAGCTCCAGCCCAGCGCCTCGCGGGTGGCGGCTACCTCTGCCGCGCCCAGGGCGGCACCGTGCACATCATGTGTGCCAGCCTTGTTGGGCGAGCCCATGCCAATGACCGTCTTGCAGCAAATCAGGGTGGGCTTGCCATCGGGCAGCACCGCTTGCGCCTTGGCCGCCTGGATGGCAGCGTCGAGTTCGGCCGGATCGTGGCCGTTGACTGGAGCAATCACGTTCCAGCCATAAGCCTCAAAGCGCTTGGGCGTGTCATCGGTGAACCAGCCGGCAACATGACCATCGATCGAGATGCCGTTGTCGTCATAAAACGCCACCAGCTTGGACAGGCGCAGCGTGCCCGCCAGCGAACAGACCTCGTGGCTGATACCCTCCATCAGGCAACCGTCGCCCAAAAAGGCATAGGTGAAATGATCCACGATGGTGTGGTGCGCACCGCCCTTTTCGCGGTTGAACTCTGCGGCAAGCAGCTTTTCAGCCAGCGCCATGCCAACGGCATTGGAGATGCCCTGGCCCAGTGGGCCGGTGGTGGTCTCTACCCCGGGAGTAATGCCAAACTCGGGGTGACCAGCAGTCTTGCTGTGCAACTGACGGAAGTTCTTGAGCTCTTCCATGGGCAGGTTGTAGCCGGTCAGGTGCAACAGCGCATAAATCAGCATCGAGCCGTGGCCATTGCTGAGCACAAAGCGGTCGCGGTTGGCCCACTGCGGGTTGGTCGGGTTGTGGCTCAGGTGGCGGTTCCACAGCACTTCGGCGATGTCGGCCATGCCCATGGGGGCACCAGGGTGGCCGGACTTGGCTTTTTCAACGGCATCAACGGCGAGCATACGGATGGCATTGGCCATCTGTTTGGCGAATTCGGGGGTGGGGTTACTCATGACGATCCTCAAAATAATGACGAAACAGCGTGTACTTTAGCCAGAACGCTGCAATACCGGCTTTGCCGGGCTGCCGGACCGTGCTCCCTAGCGGGGGGTGGCGGCGCAGCCGACTCAAGGGCATCGAAAAATTAACTGGCCTTTTTCTGCCTTTCCATCATGCGCCAGACAAACGGCGTGAAGATCAGTTGCATGGCCAACTCCATTTTGCCGCCGGGCACCACGATGGTGTTGGCGCGGCTCATGTAGCTGTCATTGATCATGTTGCGCAAGTACTGAAAGTCAATGCCCTTGGGGTTGGCAAAGCGGATCACCACCATGCTCTCGTCGGCACTCGGAATGTCACGCGAGATAAACGGGTTGCTGGTGTCAACCATCGGCACACGCTGGAAGTTCACATGGGTGTGCATGAACTGCGGGCAGATGTAGTTCACATAGTCGGGCATGCGACGCAGGATGGTGTCGGTGACGGCATCGGTGCTGTAGCCGCGCTGCTTTTTGTCGCGGTAAAGTTTCTGGATCCACTCCAGGTTGATCACCGGCACCACACCAATCAGCAAGTCAGGGTGCTGGGCAATGTTGATCTCTGGCGTGACCACGGCACCGTGCAGCCCCTCGTAAAACAACAGGTCAGTACCCGTGGGCACGTTTTCCCAGGGGGTGAAGGTGCCAGGCTCCTGCTGGTACGGTGCTGCTTCTTCGGCATCATGCAGGTACTTGCGGCGCTTGCCAGTGCCGGTTTTGGCGTAGCTGGCAAACAGCGATTCGAGCTCGTGGAACAGGTTGTTTTCCAGGCCAAAATGGCTGAAATTCTTGTTGCCAGCGGCCTCTGCCTCAGCCGCGGCCACTTTCATGGCCTTGCGATCATGGCGGTGAAAGCTGTCACCCTCGATCACGGCCGCCTTGACGTTTTCGCGCCGAAAGATGTTGTCAAAAGTCCGGGTCACCGAAGTGGTACCGGCACCGCTGGAGCCGGTGATGGCGATGATGGGGTGGCGTATTGACATGATGCGTGTCTCCTGAAAAATTAAAGAATAAGTACAAAATACGGCTATAGCCCTTTGTGCATAAGCGCATACAGCTATAAAAATTAAAGCGATTGAGGGAATCTTCCAAGCTCACCTGGCGTTTCAGTCTCGAAACAGGCTGCGCTCGGCAAACAGCGGGTTTTTCAGCTCGACTTCGACCGGCTCGCGGTGGTAACGCTCGATGCGCTCGACCTCGTTTTTCGAGCCAAAGACAAAACCGATACGCTGGTGCAACGACGTAGGTTGCACCTGCAGCATCGGGCTTTCGCCGGTCGAGGCACGGCCACCCGCCTGCTCCATGATCATGCCGACCGGATTGGTTTCGTACAGCAGGCGCAGACGCCCGGCACGGGACGAATCCTTGGCATCGCGCGGGTACAGGAATACCCCGCCGCGCATCAGGATGCGGTGCGCCTCTGCCACCATGCTGGCAATCCAGCGCATGTTGAAGTCTTTGCCACGGGCACCGGTTTTGCCAGCCAGGCATTCATCGACATAACGTTTGACTGGTGCTTCCCAGAAACGCGCGTTAGACGCATTGATGGCAAATTCCTGCGTGTCCTCTGGAATGCGCAGCTTGGGATGCGTCAGCATGAACTCGCCCAGATTCGGGTCGAGCGTGAAGGCGTTGACACCGTCGCCCACCGTCAGCACCAACATCGTGGTCGGGCCATAAACCGCGTAGCCAGCCGCCATCTGTTTACTGCCGGTCTGGTAGAAATCGGCCTCGACCACATCACGGCCCGAGTCAATCACGTCCTGCGGTGCGCGCAAGATGCTGAAGATGCTGCCCACAGACATATTGACATCGATGTTGCTCGAACCGTCCAGCGGGTCAAATACGATCAGGTAGTTGCCGCGCGGGTACTGCTTTGGTATTTGGTAAGGCAAGTCCATCTCTTCAGAAGCGATACCGGCCAGGTTGCCCGACCATTCGGTGCGCTGAATGAAGACATCGTTCGACAACACATCGAGCTTTTTCTGCGTCTCGCCCTGCACATTGACCGAGCCACCCTCATCGGCTGCATGGTTGCCCAGCATGCCGGCCAGTTCACCATAGGCAACGGCCTTGGCAATGCCTTTACAGGCCAGCGCCACATCGAGCACCAGCGCATTGAAATCGCCACTGGCAGACGGGAAACGGCGGCGCTCTTCGATCAGAAACTGGGTCAGCGTCGATCGGTTGGAACGAAGGGTCATGGACATGGAAAAACTCCTGGTAATTGAATGACTGTTAATCAGGCCGGGTGAGCCGCGCGGCGCAGCGCCTGCATGACGGTGCGGTAGCCGCCGTCAGCATCTTTGGCACCAAACACGGCGCTACCGGCAACACAGGTGTCGGCACCGGCTTGCACAATTTCAAAAATGTTGTCAGTCTTGACCCCGCCATCGACTTCCAGCCAGATGGGCTGGCCACCGGCGGCCACATGCGCGTCAATTTTGGCCCGCACCAGGCGCAGTTTGGCCAGCGTGCTGGGGATGAACTTCTGCCCGCCAAAACCGGGGTTGACGCTCATCAGCAACACCATGTCGAGCTTGTCCATCACATGATCGAGCCAGTCCACCGGAGAAGCCGGGTTCAGCACCAGGCCAGCCTTGCAACCGAGTTCGCGGATCATCGACAGGCTGCGGTCCACATGTCTGGAGGCTTCCGGGTGAAAGGTGATGATGTTGGCACCTGCCTTGGCAAACAGAGGAATGATCGAATCCACCGGCTCCACCATCAAATGCACGTCAATCGGAATGCTCACATGTGGGCGAATGGCTTCACACACCAGCGGGCCAATCGTCAGGTTGGGCACGTAATGGTTGTCCATCACGTCAAAATGCACCAGATCACAGCCGGCGGCTTCAATGGCACGCACCTCTTCGCCCAGGCGGGCAAAGTCGGCAGACAGAATGGACGGGGCCAAACGCAAAATGGGGCTAGAGCTCATGGGATGCTTTCTGGAAGTTTAAAAATCAGTATTGGCGTGCGTTTGGGCTCAGCACTGCAAGGAATTCTGCCATCCACACAACTCGGTAAGGGTGACATGGCTCAAGTCAGGCTGCATGTGCGCGCTTTTGATGTCGGCGAGCGTGCCACCGACATCGAAAATCAGGGCTTGCAGTGGTCCGTTGGCCATGGTGATGATCCTTGAGGGTGAAAATCGGCGGTTTTATTTCCGGCGTGGGTTTACTTTAATCGGCCCAACTCATAAACTCTAATCACGTTTTATTAAAAACACATCAGTTATTACTGATAAAACAAGCTGAAAGAGATGCCCATGCGCCCCTACACCTTCAAGCAGATCCAGACTTTTCTGGAGGTGGCCCGCCAGTGCTCGGTCTCCAAAGCCGCTGAGCGTCTGTTTGTCACCCAGCCAGCGGTGTCGATGCAACTGCGCCAGCTCGAAGAAGCCTTTGGCCTGGCGCTGGTTGAACCATTGGGGCGTAACATCCAGCTCACGGCGGCGGGTCAGGCGTTTCAGACCTATGCGACCGCCGCCATGGGCCAGTTCCGTGATCTCGAAGCGCTGATGGCCGAACATGTGGGCCTGCAACGCGGGCGCATCGAACTGGCGGTGGTCAGTACCTCCAAGTATTTCATCCCGATGCTGCTGGTGCGTTTTAACAGGCTACACCCGGGCATTGACGTGCAGTTGAACATTGACAACCGTGAAAACGTGCTGGGCCTGCTGACCCGCAACGAGACTGATCTGGTGGTGATGGGGCGTGCACCCAGTCAGCTGGATTGCCAAGCCACCCCCTTTGCCACCAACCCCCTGGTGATGGTGGCACCGCCCGACCACCCACTCTCAAGGCGCAAAAACCTGCCGTTCAGCGCCCTGGCTGAGTATGGTTTTGTAGTGCGCGAAGAAGGCTCGGGTACGCGTGCCGCCATGCAGCACCTGTTTGCCGAAAACCAGACCCCCATGAAAGTGGTGATGGGCATGCCCAGCAACGAAACCATCAAGCAGGCGGTGATGGCCGGCATGGGCCTGAGCTTTTTGTCGATGCGCACGATTCGCCACGAACTCGCCAGTGGCCACATGGCGCTGCTGGACGTGCAAGGCCTGCCGCAAATCAACCATTGGTATGTGACACACCTGAGCAGCAAAAAACTCTCGCCCGCAGCCAGGGCGTTCAAGGAATTCTTGATCGAGCAAGGCGCAGCGCTGATGGATACCTGGAGTTAAAGCTGGCGTGGCCGCAAAACCATCTGATCTTTGGTCAGGATGACCTCGAACTTCGACAAAAAACTCTGCCCCAGCAAGGCATCATTGAGCTCGCCACCGACCAGACCGATTCCCAGGCGCACGCCTGACACCCGCACCGGGCCCAGCGTGACCGGTACATCCGCCACGATGCGCCCTGCCAGATTGCCGTTGGCGGTCTTGAACACGGTGGCAACGCCACCCACAATGCCGGCCTGCTGCGCAAACGCTTCGCTGACGGTGACCAGCGAGGCACCGGTATCGACCATGAAGCTCACCGGATGGCCGTTGACCGAACCCACCGCATAAAAGTGCCCATTGCGCGCTTTCGCAATGATCAGGTCGCCAGTGGCAGAGATACTGACCGGTGGGGGTTTGAGGTAGTAAGTCATCAGCGCATACAACAAGCCCATCACCACCAGCCAGAACAGCACGATGCCCAGCGGACCCCACTTCAGACCCGCTGACAGGGCGCCAGGGGCCCGCGAAACGGATGGGTCAGGCCGGTCTTGCTGCACTTGCATACCCATTGAGGCGCACTTTCAGAGTTGATGCCAGCGAGTGTACCCAGGCCAGTGCAGTGCGACCACCCAAGCAGAATGGGGTACTGGCAGCATCGCGCACAAAACAGCAAGCCCCCTCCCCGCGTGTGGACGGAAAACAACCGGCGACCACCCAAGTCTAGGGTAAACCCTTATACTGGTTTCACAAACCACTCTCAAGGACTCCACCATGTCCCTCCTGACGCAGCTTATCAAAGCGCTATCTCCCAACCTCCAGTCCCAGCAAGATCATGACCTGGCCTACCTGTCACTGGCCTGCGATGTGTCTGACCTGGAACGGCGCATGCGCGAAATAGATCACCGCGATCGTCATGCCAGCCCGGGTCGCGCCTTTGGTTTCAATACACTTTGAAGGAGCACATCATGACCAGCACAAGTACCTTGACAGACACCCGCAACGCCTTTTGCCACACGGCCAGCCTCATTTTTGGCTTGCCTTTCGACCTCGCCCGGGCCAACTACGCCAAGGCTGTCCGTTTCGGCTTCATCGAAAACTCCCTGCTCAAATCGGCCAGATTTGAGCGAGAGCTTGCGGCCGTCGAGCGACAAACCCTGGGACTGTGGGCACGGCACGTTTAAGGCCTCCTCGCCAGGGTCAGTGCCGCCTTGACCCTGGCGTCATTGGTAGATTGGTACGCTGGCCGCTGGCCTGAAAGCGGTTTTATCGGTTATCCGCTGGCCTCGCTGGTGGTCGTGCCGACCGC
>JAIFMA010000147.1 GCA_020048795.1 Rhodoferax sp. | reverse complement strand
ACAGGTGCACTTGGCCACCCCGGCGCCCCGGGTGTCGGAGTTCACCGAGATGACGATGGAACAGCACCGAATTCAAAGCGGGCTGCTCAATCTGGGGGTGACGATTCACACCAGCACCGAGATTGCCCACCTGACCCCGGCAGGTGCCGGTGTCGAGGTGGGTTTGCGCTCAATCTACACCGACGGCATCGTGGCACATGCGTTTGCGTCGGTGCTCATGGTCACCATGCGCGATCCGGTGGACGAGCTGTTTCACGCCTTGCAGGCGCGCCAAGTCGAATGGCAAGGAGCAGGCATTCGCAGCGTACAACTGTTGGGCGATGCGCTCGCCCCTGGCACCGTGGCCGCAGCGGTGTATGCCGGCCACCGCGCCGCCCGAGAACTCGATGCGCCGTTGCCCGAGATGGATGCAGTGCCATTTTTGCGGGAGATGATGGAAGTCACACCAGGGTCGGGCCGATTAGTGTGAACGATTCGCTGACCCGGGCTGTAGCCAGCCAGCGCCATGCCCTGGGGCTTGACCCAGCAGGTTGGTCGGCCATCATTGATCCAGGGTGCGATACTTGGCTTCAGGGGGTTTAAGCGATGTTCCGTTGTAACTTTGTGCACTGTCCCTGGCACCGCCTGGCTGTCAGCCATTTTCCCTGGCAAAAATGCCGCCGGGCAAGCTGCCGAAGTTTAGCTTTGCCCATCTTTTGCGCACACATGTTCCGACGAAAGACGATGTCATGCGATTCTTTGCACTGCGATTCCTTGGCTACCTTGCCCTGACACTGTGGGTCAGTCTGCCTGCCTATTCGGCACCCGCGGCAACGACCTGGCAGGTCACCATCGCCCGTGCAATTGCCTACCGCCAGGACGGCAATGTCCAGCTTGCCAGCGAACTCCTGACCACGGTTCGTGATGCGGCAGACGATCCGGCAGTGCGGGCCACTGCGGCTGGCGAACTTGGCATCACCTTGCTTCAGGTGCATCGTTATGACGCAGCCCAAGCGCCGCTGATACAAGCCTATGAAGCTTTCCCTGCCGGGCTCACCCATGCGCATTACGCGCTTCAACTGGGTACGCTGGCGGCCGCCAGAAAGCAGTTTGACGAAGCGCACCGTTACTACGCACAAGCACTCGCTTCGGCCGGCGATGACTTCGACACCCGGATGAGCGTCAACCTTAACCTGGCCCGCCTGGCGGAGCCGGTGGAGCGACTGGCACGGCTACGCTCGCTCTCGCAACAACTCACAGAGTCCAACCCGCCAGGCAGTCTGGCCCGCCATCACCTCAATCTGGGCTACCAGGCACTGCGGCTTGGCAAGCCGGGGCTTGAACTGGCCTCGCGTCACCTTGAAGTCGCCCGCAGGCAGGCAGCAACTGCCAGCAACACCTTGCTTCAGATGGATGCGCTGGATGCATTGGCACAACTCTACGAAAGCCAGGCTCGTCCGCAGGAGTCACTGCAACTGACACAGCAGGCTATCGGGCTTGTCCGTGCCCGGGTCAGCAGCCTCCATGCTGACCGGCTGATTGCTCTCGAATGGCGGCAGGGGCGATTGCAACTGGCACAAGGTCGTCCCGTCGCAGCATTGGCCGCCTACCAGCGCGCTGTTGAGCACATTGAAGCCGTGCGGCAGGACATTCCCATTGAAACCGAAGACGGCTTGTCCTCTTTCAGTCAGACGCTGGAGCCCGTCTATCTCGGCTATATTGATCTTTTGCTGCAGCGTGCCGACAAGTTGCCTGAGCCGCAGCGAGCCAGTTCCCTGCGCCGCGCCATTGAAACGGTCGAACTGATCAGGCAAACTGAGTTGCAGGATTTTCTCGGTGATCGCTGCGCTGTCGAGACGGTGCAGGGTGGCAGCGCGGGCCAATTGTCTCCGGGCACAGGTATTCTCTATCCCGTCATCCTGCCGGACCGGCTGGAGCTGTTGCTCGTCACATCCTCTGGCATCGTCCGCCGGAGTTCAATCGTGAATGACAGCACTTTGCGCGCCACGGCGCTGGCTTTGGCGAACGCGCTGCGCCAGGGTGCCAGCGACTACCTGCCTTTGTCGCAACAACTTTATCGATGGCTGCTGGCGCCACTCGACCAGCCCCTCAACGGGCAGCACCTGCAAAAGCTGGTGATCGTGCCTGCCGGCGCACTACGGCTTATTCCCATGGCCGCATTGCATGATGGCCAGCACTACGCAATTGAAAAAATGGCGATCTCGATCGTCACAGGCATGAGCATGACCAACACCACGACACCGATGCACCGCACGCCGGTTTCGTTGCTGGCCGGCGTTGCCTTGCCTGGCCCGGTGGTCGAGAAAATGATGCGCCTCACAGCCACGCCCGAACCCGATAGCTTGGGCACCAGCGCCAACTCCGGATTGGCCCGGAACCTTCAGACACGTGCCTGGCGCTCCAGCCCTGAAACAGCCTTGAGCAGGCTCACTGCCGATGGCAGGCAACGTGCTTTGGAAGTCTTGCGGGCCAATCTTGCGCTGCCCGGTGTCAAGGTCGAAATTGATGCCCTGCAAACCGTCCTTGCCGGCAAAACGCTGATGGATGCGGGCTTCACGGTCGATCAGTTCCAGCAAGCCATGCGCGCCAATGATTACCGCATCGTGCACATTGCCTCGCACGGTGTTTTTGGGGACAGTGCCGAATCGAGTTTCATCATGGCCTACGATGACGTATTGAGCCTTAATAACCTGGAGTCGCTGCTGCGCAGCGAAAAGTTCCAGAGTCATCCGATTGAACTGCTGGGGCTGTCAGCTTGCCAGACAGCCGAAGGCAATGACCGGGCTCCGCTGGGTATTTCCGGCGCGGCCATCAAAGCCCGTGCCAGGAGCGTGTTAGGCACCCTGTGGCCGATTGCGGACGATGCGGCACAGTCAGTGATGAAAAATTTTTACACCGGGATCACCCAACACGGCCGAACCAAAACCGAGGCGCTGCGCCAGGCGCAACTTGAGCTGTTGCACCAACCGGCGCTCTCGCATCCCTTCTACTGGGCACCTTTCGTGCTGATTGGAAATTGGCTATGAACCAACGCTACCACCTGCAATTTATTTTTGTTGCCGCGTGCCTGCCGCTTGCCACCCTGGCACAAATCAGCACGGATGCCAGCCTGGGCCGTGGGGCCCAGACGCTTACCGGGCCGGCTTACGCCATCCCCGAAAGCCTGGGCCAGCGCGCCGGGAGCAATCTCTTTCACAGTTTTCAGACGTTCAACATCAATCATGGTGAATCAGCCGCCTTCAGCACGACCAGCGGTGGTATCCAGAATGTGATCAGTCGCGTCACCGGGGGGAGTTTGTCGCGGATCAATGGCTCGCTCTCACTCACTGCAGCCAGCGGGGCACCCAGTTTCTATTTCATCAATCCGGCCGGCATCACCTTCGGCGCTGGCGCATCGATCAATGTCCCTGGCGCGTTTCATGTCAGCACGGCGAACTATCTCAAGTTTCCCGATGGCAATTTGTACGCCGATACAACGACTGCCAGCACTTTCTCAAGTGCCGAACCGGCGGCGTTTGGCTTTCTGGGTGCGACCCGTTCACCAATCCTGGTCAAGGATGCCGGTTTGTACCTGCCCTCAGGCGGCATCACGTTGGTGGCGGGTGATCTGGTCATTGATCATGCTGCGCTGTGGACCAGCGGCGCTGCCGATATCCGACTGGTGGCCAGTGGCACCGGTTCCGCTGAAGTGAATCCCCACAAGCCATTCCCTGCGGCGAATGGCCGACTGGAAGTAGTTAACGGTAGTCAAGTCCGTACCGAGGCGACTGCACTGGCTGACGGGGGTCAGATCAGCATCTCAGCCGGCGACACCAGCATTCGTGGTGCTGCCTTGGTCGGTACGTTCACCACCGCTGCCCGAACGGCAGGGGCAATTTCGGCAGAATTTGCCAATCTGGAGATCGATGGGCGCGGTGCTGCCGGTTCTACTGGCATCACCAGCCAGGCAGCCATCAGCACTGCCGGTGCTGGAGCTGGCGTTACTGGATCTGGCGGCGATGTTGCTGTTGTAGTGCGTGACACCATCCGGATTCTTGGCGGCGGCATGATCACCGCTGACAGCTATGGGGCGGGCGCTGCCGGCAATGTGGCGGTCAGGGCGGGGTCGCTACTGCTCGATGGTGCCAGCCACCCCAACGCTGCCCGCATTACCAGCCGCAGCGGGTTCGGTGCGGTTGGCAATGCGGGCGCTGTTGCGGTTGATGTTGCTGACACCATCGTGCTGGCCAACGCCAGCATGATCACCAGCGACAGTTTCGGAACCGGTCAGGCTGGCCGCATCAGCTTGCGCGCCGGGAACGATATTCAGGTCCTTTCAGATAGTTCGGTCGCATCCAATACCTATGCTAGCGGGAACGCCGGAGCCATCGACATATCAGCACAAAACTTAAAGATTGACGGGACCGGCGGCAAGCGCCTCGCTCAGGTATCGAGTCAGGCGTTTGTCGGTAGTCAGGGCAATGCGGGCACCATCCACATCACGACACCAGGTGCCTTGAACGTGCTCAAAGGTGGACGGGTGAACACTTCGACCGCCGGTTCGGGCAACGCCGGTGAAATTTTGGTGACTACTGGCACATTGCTGCTTGACGGACGAGACCACGGCGATGCCCTTTCAACGGGCATCTTCAGTACGGCTGATGCCGCTTTGGACAAAAATGATGCTGTTGTTTTCAGCACCGGCAATGGTGGCACGGTGAACATCCATGTTGCTGGCGATGCGCAGATTCTTCGATACGCGAGCATTTCGTCAGACACATGGAGCCGGGGTCGGGGTGGCGATGTCATCTTCAAGGCCAATAACCTGCTGATTGACGGCATGGGCAGCCCTTTTGGCGCAGGCGCTGGCATTTCTTCAGAGGCAACTGGCTACCGCAACACAGTAGCCGGTCTCAGCGGGCATGGCGGGTCGGTCGTGGTGGACGTGCCGGGCCACTTGCAGATTGCTGGGCTGGGCTACATCTCGACTTCAACGCTGACCCAAGGCAGCGCGGGGTCGGTGTCGGTGACGGCCGGGCAACTGACCATCAACGGCCAGAACGCCAACATTCAAAGTCGCACTTACTCAGGCAGTACCGGCAACGGTGGCGCTGTTTCCGTCATGGTGGCAGGCAATGCAAACATCACAAATCATGGCGATATCACGGCAAAAACAGCGGGTAGTGGCCACGCGGGCAATATTGACTTACAGGTAACCGGGAATCTGAGCATCGGCGGTGGTTCCAGCATCGAAACGGACAGCACAGGAAGCGGCGATGCTGGAAATATAGCGATAACTGCCGAAAAAGTGTTGTTGGCCCGAGGAGAAATCAAAGACTATGCTTTGATCGTGAGCGATGCCTATGGTTCCGGTGCCGCGGGCTCAGTGTCTGTCAAGGCCAGCAACAGCATAGAACTGGCGGAAGGCGGCTATATCAGTTCGGATTCCCATGATACGGGTCATGCCGGATCGGTTTCGGTCAGCGCCCCCAATATCCGGGTCGGCAGCATCGGCGTGCTGACCGGCGCGGCCATTTCAAGCGATACATTCGCATCCGGCCATGCCGGAAGCGTCGCAGTGACCGCCCAGTCATTGACGATTGAAGGCGGCAAAATCTCTTCCGACACAAACGGCAGTGGTAACGCCGGCAATATCAACATCAATGCCAGCCGCCTGCTGCTGGCCAGTGGAAGCACCGGGCGTTACTCATGGATAAGGAGCGACTCCCATGGCGCGGGTGCGGCTGGCTCCATTGATGTCCACGCGACTGACAACATCGAGCTGGCCGAAGGCGGCTTTATCAGTTCCGATGCTTACAGCAAGGGCCCTGCAGGATCGGTTTCGGTCAACGCGCCCGCCATCCGGATTGGTGGGGCGGGGCTGCTTCAGGGTGCAGCGATTTCAAGCGACACCTATGGGGCAGGCAACGCCGGGCGGGTCGAAGTGAGCGCGCAAACGGTGACCATCGAGGGTGGCAAGTCCCAGTTTCCAACCGGTGTTGTCAGTCAAAGTATTGAGGGCAGTTCGGGCCATGCCGGTGCTGTGGTGGTCAATGCCAGCAAGGCACTGCAGGTACTTGGCGGCGGTGTTGTAACTTCAGGCGCTGAGGGTTCAGGACGCGGCGGCGAGGTGCTGGTCAAGGCGGGCTCCATCAAGGTGAGCGGCGTAGGCAGCCAGATCGGCGCGGCAGCCAGGGCAAGCTCCAGCGGCCAGCCCGGCCATGTTTCGGTTCATGCCGATGGCCCATTGGTACTGGCATCCGGCGGCAGCTTGAGCATCCAGAATGACGGCACCAGCGCCCAGCCAGCAGCGGTGTTGCCGACCCTGCTGAGCGTTGAAGCCGCCCAATTGAGCCTGACGGACGCTGGGGCCATCAAGGCCAACGCCACGGGCAATGTGGCGGCGGGCACGCTGCAGATCAACGTCAGTGATCGTGTGTCGCTCAATAACAGCAGCATCACAACCAGCGCCAACAGCGGCAATGGTGGCCCGATCAGCATCCAGGCGGGTCATTTGCTTGATTTGAACCGTTCCCAGATCACCACCTCCGTGCTCGGCCAAAGCGGTAACGGCGGCGACATTCTTGTGGGCGCAAGAGCATTGGTCATGCATACGGGCTTCATCCAGGCCAACACGGCTGCCAGCAACGCCGCCGGTGGTAACGTCGCCATCGACGTGCAAACCCTGCTGACCAGCGGCAATGCGCTTTTTTTGGGCGGACAGACACCGTATGACTATTTGTCAGACATCTTTAGCTTCAATGTCATCCAGGCCGCAGCCCCAACCGGGGTCAGCGGCATGGTCAGTATTGCTGCCCCGGTGCTTGATATTTCGGGCTCTTTAAGCAGCCTCGGGGGCACGATGATCGATAGTGGCGGTGTGGGCCGTAACCCTTGCCGAACCACCGACGGCAGTTCGCTGTCGGTGGCTGGACGCGGTGGTGTTGCACCTTCAGCCCGGGGCTGGCTGGGGACACCACTGGCTCTGCCAAACGTCGCGCCAGGGGGCGCTGGCGTGAAAGCCACAACAGGCGATGTTGTCGCCAAGGGGCTGACATGCAGCAACCTATGAACCGATGTTCTGGTGTCTATCGGCGGACCCGGCTAATGGCTGGCCTGGCAGCCGCTGCCTGCCTTCCGGCGCTGGTGGGGGCCGTGGAGCCCATCGACCACCTGAATGCGCAGGAACCCGCGCGGCCAGGCTACCTTGGCACAGCGGTGCCGGACGTTTTTCAATTGCCACCGATCACGCCACCGGCTGTGTCACCCACGGTGCTGCCCACCATGCTGGGCGCTTTCGAGTCAGCGCCGACGGTTCGCATCCATCGCATTGTCTTTCAGGGCAATGCCGCCATCTCGACCGAAGAACTCAATGGGGTGGTCGCGACTTACCTGGGTCGAGATTTGGATGAAGCTGACTTGGAGGAGTTGCGGCTGCACATCACCCGGCACTATATTGAACGCGGTTTTGTCAATTCCGGTGCGCTGTTTGGCGATGCCCCCGTTGCCGGAGATGAACTGACCGTCCGTCTGGTGGAGGGACATCTCACCACCATCCGACTGCGCGGCATGGAAAGGCTGGCTGACGATTACGTGCTGAAACGCCTCGCCCCCGATCCCCAGGCGGCCTTCAACATGGATCAATTGCGCGAGCGCTTTCAACGATTGCTCGATGATCCATTGTTCAAACGCATGAACGCCCGCCTGTTGCCAGGTGACCGGCCGGGTGAGGCCGTGCTCGACGTGGACGTGGTGCGCGCTGTGCCCTACCAACTGTCGGTGTTTGCCAATAACTACCGACCGCCGTCCATTGGTGAGAATGTGCTGGGCATCAGTGGCTGGTTACGCAACCTGACAGGTTATGGTGATTATCTGGAGCTCAGCACCCAGCGCTCGGCTCAAGCTGCAGATGGCACGCGCACCAGCCTGGGCTGGCAAATGCCCCTGAATACTGTGGGCACCCAGTTGTCGGTGCAGTTGGATCATGGGGTGTCATCGGTGGTCGAAGAGCCGATGCGCGACCTTGCCATTCAAAGCAGTCTTGCCAGCCAGGAACTCGGGGTACGTCAGACCTTGCTTGAAACGTTCAATCAAAAGTTGTCGCTCGGACTCAACCGGCTTGAGCGTCAAAACCAAACCACGCTGGCAGGCCTGCCGTTCTCTTTTGTGGCCGCAGAGCCGACAGGCCGGGTCAAGGTGTCGGCCTGGCGATTTTGGCAAGAGTACAACTGGCGCACCGAGCGCCAGGTGCTGACTTTGCGCTCAACCTTTACCTCGGCGCGCAACAACTTGCAAAATGTGGGCGGGTTGCCGCAGGGGGCTACCGTGCCAGCCGATCAAAACTACAAGGTCTGGCTTGGACAGGCGCAGTATGCCCGGCGGGTGCTGGACAACGGTGCCCAGTTCATCTGGCGCGGAACACTGCAACAAACGTCGGCCCGGCTACTGTCACTCGACCGGATGTCGATCGGCGGCATCTACACCGTTCGCGGCTACCGCGAAAACGAATTGCTCAGGGATAAGGGGCAGATTGTCAACTTTGAATTCGACTATCCGCTGATGCGCCCATCAGAACAGGGCATCGGTCTGGCGCTGATTCCGTTTTATGACTTGGGGCGCGGCCAGAATCAGGCTGAACCCGCCGACACCCTTTCATCGGTCGGTTTGGCAGCCCGGCTGAATTGGCGCGGCATCCGGCTCGATGTGGTGCTGGCCAAACGCCTGCAACAATCAGGCGACGGTAGGCCCGGTGGGGGTTCATTACAGGACCGCGCCATCCACGCGCAGTTGGCCTATGACTTTTTTTGACGGCGTCGGCGGGCTACCAAGGATTTGGTCATAAATAGTTTCACGATTTGCCATTGCACCCGTCATCCCCGCGAACGCGGGTATCCATTACAGACTGCACCGAGCACTAGATTCCCGCCTTCGCGGGAATGACGACCGGGAAGTTATTTCTCGCCACATCCTTATTCCGTTTCCAGATCGATGCGACATTAGGCGCGAAGCCGCAGACAGTGCTATGGCACGGCAAGGCGAAGCAACAACATGTCGCATTGATATGGAAATGGAATTAGCCAGGAAACGAGCTGCGCTCAATCAGCGCCACCTCGGCCGCGCTCAAGTCAAACAGCGCATACACGATGGCATCCATGCTGCGTTCCACCGCGGCGATGTTGGCGCCGAGTTGCGTTGCGCTCGCGCAGCGGGATGTCGGCCTTGAAACGCTTGCTCACTTCGGCCTGAAACGCCTTGAAGTCGGGCAGCAGCCACCAGTGGCCGAGTTTGTCGCCCAGCGTGGTCAAGGCACCTTTGGGTGGCGGGCTGACAGCCAAGTCATTGATGCGCCGGGCAAAGTCGCGCTGCGCGCTCAGGCGCTGCTGCGCCGTTTGCGCCGCAGCTTCGGCCAGCATGCCGAGTTCAGCCTGCTGCTCGGGCGTGGCGGCGGGAATCGGCAGGGTTTCGATGTGCTGGGTGAACATGCGCCGGTAACCACCCCGGATGTGGGTGGACATGCCCGCTATCAGAAACCACAGCGCCCGGGCGTTCATCAGCGCCACCAACCAGGCCTGGCCTAGCGGCAAAAAATAGCCGGTGTTGCCCGCGTACAGCCCGTTGGTATCCAGGCAAAAACAGGATGCCACGCAAATGTCCGGGTAGTAAATTTTGGGCTGGGCAAACTGCTCGTAATAGCCACAGGCCCGCAGTTCCCACCAGTAGTCGCCCTGGTCGGTGCGTTTGGCGGCTGCTGGCGCAAACGGGGCCAGCCACCCAGCCAGTGCCGGGTGCTGTTTTTGCAGCCAAGCCCAGGCAGCGTCTGCGGTAGGCGCTGCTGATTCTGTAGCATCCATGGCAGCGCGTGTCCAGCCTTTGGGCAGCAGAATCAGCCACA
>JAIFMA010000027.1 GCA_020048795.1 Rhodoferax sp. | reverse complement strand
CCACACAGGCCTGTTCGACCGCGGCCCTGGAGCCGGCAATCACCGTCTGGCTCGGGTCGTTGAAATTGACCGCCTCCACCACTTCTATGTCATTTTGGCCCATAGCCCTTGTCACGTCTGCGCAGATAGCTATCACTTTTGCTGCATCCAGGCCCAAAATGGCAGCCATGCCACCCTGCCCCACCGGCACCGCCTGCTGCATCACCTGGGCCCGAAACCGCACCAGCGGTGCCGCCTGCGACAGCGTCAGCACACCGGCTGCAACCAGCGCCGAATACTCACCCACCGAATGTCCGGCCATGGCTTGTGGAGCCACACCGACCTCCGCCATCCAGACCCGGTAAGCGGCGACCCCGGCCACCAGCATCACCGGCTGGGTGTTGACAGTCAGCGCCAACGCTTCTTTCGGGCCGTCCTTGATCAGCAAGCCCATGTCTTCACCCAGCGCATCGGAGGCCTCCCCGAGTGCCAAGCGCACCTGCGGGTGATCACCCCAAGCGTCGAGCATGCCGACCGACTGCGAACCCTGACCCGGGAAAACAAAAGCGAATGGTTTCATGGTTTACTCAAATATTGAAGATAAATAGGCCTCTAGCCCTTATGCAACATGCGTTGATAGCTATAATTTCAGAAGCACTGCACCCCAGGTAAAACCGCCACCAACACCTTCTAGCAGCAAGGTCTGCCCAGCTTTCACCTGACCGCTGCGCACGGCTGTGTCGAGCGCCAGCGGAATCGAGGCGGCCGAGGTGTTGCCATGCTGGTCAACCGTGATCACCACCTTGTCCATCGGCAATTTGAGCTTGCGGGCGGCACTTTGCATGATGCGGATATTGGCCTGATGTGGAATCAGCCAGTCAATGTCTGCGGCACTCAGGCCGGCCTTGGCCAGCACGGCACGCGCCGTTTCGTCAAGCACACCGACCGCCAGTTTGAACACCGCCTGGCCATCCATCCGCAACAGGGGTTCACCCAAAATGGCACCCCCTGACACATGGCCGGGCACACACAAGATGTCGGTGTACTTGCCATCCGCATGGATGTCGGTGGCCAGAATGCCCGGCTCAGCGGATGCTTCCAGCACCACCGCACCGGCACCATCACCAAACAGCACACAGGTGGTGCGGTCCTTGAAGTCCAGAATGCGCGAAAAAACCTCGGCGCCAATCACCAGTGCTTTGGTGGCTACGCCCGAACGGATCATGGCATCAGCCACCGTCAGCGCATAAATGAAGCCACTGCACACCGCCTGCACGTCGAACGCGGCACCACCGCGCACGCCGAGCTTGCCCTGCAAAATGCAGGCTGTCGATGGAAACACCATATCGGGCGTGGACGTACCCACAATGATCAGGTCGATGTCCCTGGCCGCCACACCGGCGGCCTGTAGCGCACGCTGAGAGGCCTGCAGCGCCAGGTCACTGCAATGGATACCGACATCGACAAAGTGCCTGGCCCGGATGCCAGTACGCTCGACGATCCATTCGTCGTTTGACTCTAAACCCTGAGCGGCCAGTTGCGCCACCAAATCAGCGTTGGTCAAACGCCGTGGGGGTAGAAAACTGCCGGTGCCGGTGATGCGTGAAAATATTTTCATAAATCAGAGAGTTGCAAGTGCTTCGGGCGCTGTGACCAGACCAACCGGCACCTCGGCGGGTGCCAACAAAGGGGCGGCATGGGCAATGCGCACCTGAACCTGTTCCAGCAAATGATTGCGCGCTGCATCATACGCGCGAGCCAGCGCAAAACTGAAGGCCAGCGCATCGGCCGAACCATGGCTCTTAAAAACCAGACCGCGCAGTCCCAGCAACGCCCCCCCGTTGTAGCGACGGTGGTCCATGCGCTTTTTTAATGCAGCAATGATCGGATACGCCGCCAGCGCCGCCATTTTGGTGAGGATATTGCGCGAAAACTCTTTTTTCAAAAAATCCACGATCATGCCGGCCAGGCCTTCACTGGCCTTCAAGGCGACGTTTCCGACAAAGCCGTCACACACCACAATGTCTACCGTGCCCCTGAAGATGTCGTTGCCTTCAACGTTGCCAAAGAAGTTCAGATCTCCAGCACTTGAGGCGGCACGCAGCAACTCACCGGTTCTCTTGATGACTTCGTTGCCCTTGATGGCTTCTTCGCCAATATTGAGCAAACCGACCGTTGGCGACTCAACACCACTGAGCACCGATACCAGCGCCGAGCCCATGACGGCAAATTGCACCAGATGCTCAGGCGCGCAATCCACATTGGCACCCATATCGAGCACTGTGGTACCGGAACCCTTGGCATTGGGAATCTGGCCGGCAATGGCGGGGCGATCAATACCGTCGAGGGTCTTGAGCAGGTAACGCGAAATCGCCATCAGGGCAGCCGTGTTGCCCGCCGACACGGCGGCTTGCGCCGATCCGTCCTTGACCTGGGCAATCGTCACGCGCATCGACGAGTCCTTTTTGCGCCGCAAGGCGACTTCGAGCGGATCGTCCATCGTGACCACCTCGCTGGCGCGAAGCAGGCGCGCGCGTGGGTGGGTGTAGCCCTCCAGACTCTCAGGCAGACCCACCACAATGAGTTGGGCATCGGGGTGCTGGTCCAAAAACTGGGTGCAGGCCGGCAGGGTGACACGGGGACCATGATCGCCCCCCATGCAGTCAACAGAGATAGTGATCATGAAGGGACAAACAACGCAGCAAACATCAAAAAAATCCGACAAACGTCCGACTCACAAAAGCAAAAGCCCGGGGCTACACGTTGGGTAGCCTCGGGCCCCGAATGCCGATGCTGATTTAGTCAGCTTTGGTTTTGAGCACCTTGCGACCGCGGTAAAAGCCGGTCGGGCTGATGTGGTGGCGCAGGTGCGTTTCACCCGTGGTGGGCTCGATGGCGATACCGGGCACATTCAGTGCGTTGTGAGCGCGGTGCATGCCGCGCTTGGACGGTGACTTTTTGTTTTGTTGGACGGCCATGTTTGGCTCCTGAAAGACTTTAAGCTGCCTACAACCAGACAGCTTGGGATTGTTAAACAGCGCAGATGAGCTTGCGCGAAAGCCGCTGAGTATAACTGATTGCCGCAGCTCAATCAGCCGACGGCTTTACCCTTGAGCTGTGCCAGTTGGGCAAAAGGGTTGGGTTTCTCGGGCAGTGCATCAAAGTCGGCGTCCGCCACTGCCAGTTTGAGTGCCACCGGACAGGTATCGTGGCGCGGCACCAAGGGCAAATCCATCAGCACTTCGTCTTCGATCAGACCGGCCAGATCAAATTCACGGCTGCTGACCAGCAGGTCTTCTTCGGAATCGTCATCTTGCTGCTCTGCCACCGCTTCGCTGTCGACAAAGCGAAACCAGCGGTCAACGCTCACCGCCACATCGGCCGGGCCCAGGCAGCGTTGACAGGTCAGTGGCAGTACCGTGTCGATGCTCAGGTGCAGCCAATGCGCGGTGTGGCCTGCCGGGTCTTCACGCAGTTGTACATGCGCTGACCAATTCAGCGCGTTTTCAAGCCCTAGCCCTTGTGTTTCCTGCGCTAGACGCTCGTAATTCAATAGCGAATTCCGACCGGACAAAGACCAATCGACAAGCGCTGCCTGTTTGACATCGAGTCTGGGCGGAAGCTGGTTTTCAATCATGGCAAGCAGTGTAAGAGAATCGGGGCATGACTGATACTGCTACTCGCCCGCTCATCCTTGCTTCAACCTCGGTCTATCGCCGAGCCCTGCTGGAGCGACTTCGCCTGCCATTCACCGTGCAGGCGTCTGACGTTGATGAAACACCCCTGCCCCAGGAATCGCCTGAGCAGATCGCCTGCCGGCTGGCCCTGGCCAAAGCGCACTCAGTGGCCGCGCTGCACCCACATGCCGTGGTCATAGGATCTGACCAGGTGGCCGATCTGGACGGGCAAGCACTTGGCAAGCCCGGCAGCCATGCGCGCGCCGTGATCCAGTTGCACGCGATGCGGGGCCAAACCGTGGTATTTCAAACCGCGGTGGCCGTGGTGTGTATCGAATCCGGCTACGCCCAGACCGAACTGGCACAGGTCAAGGTCAGGTTCCGTGACCTCAGTGATGCGCAGATCGAGGCTTATTTGCGCGCTGAAACCCCTTATGACTGTGCCGGCAGCGCCAAAAGTGAAGGCTTGGGCATTGCGCTACTGGAGCGTATCGACAACGATGACCCGACGGCACTGGTGGGCTTGCCACTGATACGGACCTGCCGAATGATCGAAGCTGCGGGGACCAAGGTGATATGACCACAGCCGCAACACCCCCTGGCGATCTCAAGGGTCAGCTTTATCTGGTGCCCGCGCCGCTGGATTTTGGTTGCGCTGAGACACCCGACTTGCAGCAAACCCTGCCGCTGGGCACGCTGAAAATCGCCGCTGGCCTGACACACTGGATCTGTGAGAACGCCAAATCCACCCGCGCCTACCTGAAACGCATCGATGCCATCACACCACTGTGTCAGAGCCTTCAGACCCTGGCGCTGGTGGAATTGCCACGCGATGTGCACAAAAAGGGCGACCACAGCGGCAATTTTGACGCGCGTCCGCTGCTGCAACCGGCGCTGGACGGCCACGATCAAGGACTGGTCAGCGAAGCGGGCATGCCGGCGGTGGCCGACCCGGGCTCGTCGGTGGTGCGCGCGGCACACGAACTGGGCATCACCGTGGTGCCGCTGGTCGGCCCGGTGTCCTTGCTGCTGGCGCTAGCCGCCAGTGGTCTGAATGGTCAAAATTTTGCGTTTGTTGGCTACTTGCCGCAAGACGCGGGCGAACGGGTTCAGCGCATCCGCGAACTCGAAGCACTGGCGCTGCGCAGCGGACAAACCCAGCTCTTTATCGAAACACCTTATCGCAACCTGGTCCTGTTTCAAGCCCTGCTGCAAACGCTGCAACACAACACCCGACTGGCCTTGAGCAGCGGATTGACCCTGGCGCGCGCCCACTGTGACAGTGACAGCGTGAAAGCCTGGCGGCACAAGGCGGTGCCACTCGACAACACCACCCCCACCGTTTTTGCGCTGGGCCGCTGATCAGCGAAACGCAGCCGACGCGCGCAACGCCTGCACCGCGCCGGTGCCCATTGCGGCGCCGAAACGCTTGACCAGACGCTCAGCCACGTTGTCACGACGGGTGTAGTCAATGAGTTCTTCGGCTTTGATCACCTCGCGGGCAACAAAGTCCAGACTGCCCAAGTGGTCCGCCAAACCCAGCTCGATGGCCTGCTGGCCGCTCCAGAACAAGCCACTGAAGGTCTCCGGCGTTTCCTTCAGACGCTCGCCACGCCCGGCCTTGACGACATCAATGAACTGCTGGTGAATCTGGTTGAGCATGGCCTGCGCGTAGTCACGTTGGGTGGCGGTTTGGGGGCTGAACGGGTCCAGGAAACCCTTGTTTTCGCCGGCCGTCATCAGTCGCCGCTCAACGCCGAGCTTGTCCATCAGGCCGGTAAAGCCAAAACCATCCATCAACACGCCGATGCTGCCCACCATGCTGGCCTTGTCAACATAAATACTGTCGGCCGCCACCGCGATGTAGTAGGCGGCTGAGGCGCACGACTCTTCCACCACTGCATACACCGGCTTCTTGTGCAAGGCCTTCAGACGCCTGATTTCATCGTTGATGATGCCAGCCTGCACCGGGCTGCCGCCTGGTGAGTTGATCAGCAGCACCACCCCTTGGGCGCCGGCGTCTTCAAAGGCCGAGCGCGCAGCCGACACGACCATTTCGGCACTGGCTTCGGCGCCGGAGGCAATCTCACCCTTGATCTCAACCACGGCGGTGTGGGGGGCGGTCACATTTTGGGTGCTGCTGCCCTCATTCACTCCCAGCCAGACCGCCCCGATCAAAAACGCCAACCAGGCCAGGCGCACCCCATTGCGCCAGCGCCGCGCCAGCCGCTGTTCATGCAGACTGGCAAACGCCAGTTTCTCCAGCGTGTTGCGCTCCCAACTGACCCCGGCAGTTGCACCAGGCGCTTCATTTTCAGGAGCTTCCTGCGATTTATCGACGCGGGTTTGAGTCAGATTTACCGTAAAGTCAGTGGTGTTTTGCGGGCTGCCGCTATCGGCATGAAGTGGGTCTGTCATGGGCTGTTGCCAGGTTGAAATTTGTCTGAAGTATGCCAGTGCACCACCCCATCGCTCTCCGATGTCTCGATTTTGACCAAACCCCCGCGGCAAGGGCCCAGCCGGCACCGACCGGTCTGCGGCTCGTACATGGCACCGTGGGTGGCGCACATCAGCCAGTGGCCAGTGCTGTCAAAAAACTGGTTCGGTTGGTAATCCATTTCCATCGGAACGTGCGTGCAGCGGTTCAGATAAGCGTAAACCGTGCCCGCGTACCGCAGCACAAAGGCTGCGCAGGTTTGCGACAAATACAACACTTCAAAGCCGATCGCACTGCCGCTGTCCGTCAGTTCCGACGACTGGCACAGATAAACCGCCGCGGCATCAGCCATTGGCGCGCAACCAGTTCTGCAACTGCCCCACCGTGTGAGCCACAAACAGCGGCCTCAGTGCATCAAAGTCATCAGACTCATGCGCCCCATAACTGACCCCAACGCTGGCACAACCGGCATTCAGTGCCATTTGCAGGTCGTGCGTGGTGTCACCAATCATCAGGGTTCGCTCGGGTAACACGTCGAGTTCGGCCATCAGTTCACGCAGCATCAGGGGGTCTGGCTTGCCGGCCGTCTGGTCCGCGGTGCGCGAGGCATCAAACATACCCGACAGTTCGGCGCTAGCCAGCGCCTCGTCGAGTCCGCGCCGACTCTTGCCGGTGGCTACCGCCAGCCGGTAAGCTTGCGCCTTCAGTTCAGACAGCAAGGGTAAAACCCCCTCAAACAGGCTGATTTCGTGCTGAATGGCAAAGTAATGGTGCCGATAACGCTGGCCCAGTTGCGGGTAACGTTCCGGGGGTACGTCAGGCGCGGCGTGAGCCAGCGCCTGCATCAGCCCCATGCCGATGACGTAAGAAGCGGCTTCAAAGGTGGGCTGCTTGCCCCCAACATCGCACACCGCAGCCTGGATGCAGCGGGCAATGATGGCGGTGGAATCAAACAGGGTGCCATCCCAGTCAAAGGCAATCAGGTCAAAACGTCGTTGCGTCATGGTGTCGGTTCAACAGTGTCAGTGGGCACAGGCAGGGTCGCTGCCAGAAATTGCGCCAACTCTGGCGGCAAGTCTGCCAGCAATTCAAGTCGTTCGCCCGTCAAGGGGTGATTAAACTGCAAGCGCCAGGCATGCAGGAACATGCGCTTGAGTATCGGTTGGGTCTGCGCACGCGCCAGCGATTTGTTGAAGTCGAAGTCGCCGTACTTGTCATCGCCCACAATCGGAAAGCCCTCGCTGGCCAGATGCACCCGGATCTGGTGGGTGCGTCCGGTCTTGATCGTGACTTCCAGCAAGGCGTAGTCTCTGGACGAATCGCGCACCCTGACCAGCGTGACCGAGGGCATACCGTTCGGGTCATCACGCGCCACCACCTTGACCCGCCGCTCACCGGGCTGCGTCTGGTTGCCGTCAAGCAGATATTTGTGCAAGGGCTTGTCCAGCACCTTGAGTTTGCTAGGCCACTGACCCCGCACCAACGCCAGATAAGTCTTGCCGGTCTGGCGTTCGCGAAACTGGTCTTGCAGGTTTTTCAGGGCACTGCGCTTTTTGGCCACCAGCAAAATGCCGCTGGTTTCGCGGTCCAGCCGGTGCACCAGCTCCAGAAATTTTGCCGTTGGGCGCGCCATGCGCAACTGCTCGATCACACCAAAGCTCACGCCGGAGCCGCCATGCACCGCCACGCCAGCGGGCTTATGGATCACCAGCAGGTGCTCATCCTCCAGCAGGATGTCAAAGTTGCGTACCACAGTGCCGCGCGCCACCTGATCTGCTGCGGTCTGCGCTTTTTCGGCGATTCGTCCGGACACCCGCACCGGCGGCACACGCAGCAAGTCGCCGATTTGCAAGCGTGTATCAGCATCCACCCGGCCCTTGTTGACGCGCACCTCGCCGCTGCGGATCATCCGGTAAATGTGGGTCTTTGGCACCCCTTTGAGCAAACGCATCAGGTAGTTGTCGACGCGCTGCCCGGCTGCGTCTTCATCGACACAAACGGTTTTAACCTCGGGGGGGCGCGGAGCAGGTTTGCCCCCTATAATGACTTTCACTGTCGATGTGCTGTAAGTGGTTGATTTAACTGATAGTTAATTCGTTATTTCGGTGAAGTTTAGTTCACGTGCCACCTGCCCCGCCAGAAAAGTCGGTACCGCCTGACACCAAACCTGCAAATCAGTGACCCAAAGGTCATGGATGGCAAGCAAGGTGAAAGGTCAAGACGATGCCTTGAAACCCTGATTCGGAATACCCAAAATTCACAGCCCAGTGCTGTGAATGGATTGAAGCTTTTATGTTTGTGTTGATGTCCCTGATGAGTCATTGCCTGCAGCGTGCCAACGCGCTGTTTGTCGGCATGCATCGGGCATCAGCGCCCGTCAAATGGGCGCAGACAGCTATTAAATCAATAGCTAATCAACCCCCAAATCCGATCGCTCCCCTCCACGCGCCCATGCCCAGACTCATTGTGTGAGTCTGCGTTCTCCGGCTGTTTCCTCCTCGTTTCAAAGCGTTGGTTTGTGTATCAAAAGCTCAGATTGAGCTGTTTGTTGAACTTTGAATTGAAGGAACGCGACCCATGAAACGCATGTTGATCAACGCCACCCAAGCGGAAGAACGCCGCCTGGCGGTGGTGGACGGGCAGAAACTGCTCGACTACGAAATCGAAATTGAGGGGCGCGAGCAGCGCAAGGGCAACATCTACAAGGCCGTGGTCACGCGCGTCGAGCCCTCACTGGAAGCCTGTTTTGTCGATTACGGCGAAGAGCGCCACGGCTTTTTGCCGTTCAAGGAAATCTCGCGGCAATATTTCCAGCAAGGTGTTGCCGTCAGCCAGGCGCGCATCCAGGATGCCATCAAGGAAGGCCAGGAACTGCTGGTTCAGGTCGAAAAAGAGGAGCGCGGCAATAAAGGCGCGGCGCTGACCACCTTTGTCTCACTGGCCGGGCGTTATGTGGTGCTGATGCCCAACAACCCGCGTGGTGGCGGTGTCAGCCGTCGCATCGAGGGCGAAGACCGTGCTGAACTCAAGGAAGCACTGGATCAGCTTGACTACCCCAATGGCATGAGCATCATTGCCCGCACCGCCGGCATTGGCCGCAGCGCCCCTGAATTGCAGTGGGACCTGAACTATCTGCTGAAATTGTGGGCTGCCATTGACGGTGCCGCCAAAGGTGGCAAGGGCGCTTTCCTGATTTACCAGGAATCGAGCCTGGTGATTCGTGCCATCCG
>JAIFMA010000222.1 GCA_020048795.1 Rhodoferax sp. | reverse complement strand
GCCGCATGAGCCCGTTTCAGCAGGCGCAGATGTTCAGCCTGATGGACGACAACATCTTCAACATTGCGGTGGACGGCGTGTTTGACGACTGTCAGGACATGGTCAAGGCGGTCAGCAACGACCTCGATTTCAAACGCCAGTACAAGATTGGCACGGTCAACTCGATCAACTGGGCACGCCTGCTGGCCCAGGTGGTGTATTACTTTGCCGGCTACTTTCAGGCCACGGAACTGGCCCCCACGCTCCCCGCTGCGCGTGGTTCGCTGCCACCCGAGGGGGCTGTTTCGCCTTGGGGCGGCCCGACGGGGAAACCCAACGCCCAGAAAGTCAGCTTCACCGTGCCCAGCGGCAACTTTGGCAACGTCTGCGCTGGTCATGTGGCGCGCATGATGGGCTTGCCCATTGCTCGTCTGGTGGTGGCGACCAACGAAAACGATGTGCTTGACGAGTTTTTCAAAACCGGCGTTTATCGGGTGCGCGCCAGCAGTGATACGCACGAGACATCCAGCCCGTCGATGGACATCAGCAAGGCCAGCAATTTCGAGCGTTTTATCTTTGATCTGCTGGGGCGTGACGGGGTGCGTGTGAAAGCCCTGTTTGGTGACGCGCTGGCGCGCGACGGCAAGTTTGACCTGAGCCAGCACCCGGCCTTCAACGACATGCGCCTGCGCTACGGGTTTGAAAGCGGCAAAAGCACCCACGCCGACCGCCTGGCCACCATCAAGGACAGCTATGTGCGCCACGGCATGATGATTGACACCCACACCGCCGACGGCGTGAAAGTGGCTGCGGAACACTTGCAGGCCGGTGTGCCAATGATCGTGCTGGAAACCGCCTTGCCCATCAAGTTTGCCGAGACGATCGTTGAGGCCACTGGCATGGTGCCTGAGCGGCCACCCAAATTTGTCGGTATTGAAGAGCTGCCCAAACGCGTCACCCGCATGGCCGCTGACGTGCAGGTCATCAAGCAGTTCATCACTGAGAAATGTGCATGAAAATGAGCTCAAGCCCTTTCTGCTATTGCGTGAAACGATATCAAATTAAGAGCATTCAAACGTGAACGTCGTCGGCTTTGCCGGGTTTTCCGGCGCAGGCAAGACCACCTTGGTCGAGTGTTTGATCACCGTGTTGCGCAAGAAGAACCTGCGCGTGTCGGTGGTCAAGCATGCACGCGATGGCTTTGACATCGACCGCGCCGGCAAAGATACCTACCGCCACCGTGAGGCGGGCGCGTTTGAAGTGGTGGTGGCCTCCAACAAGCGCCTGGCGCTGATGCGTGAGTTTGAGCGTGAAGCCGAACTCTCGGTGCACATGCTGATTGCTGAACTCTACAGCGGTGTTGACTGGGTGCTGGTGGAGGGGTTTCGCGATTCAGACTTGCAAAAGGTCGAGGTCTGGCGGGCCCAAACCGGCAAGTCTGCGCGCTACGTGTTTGACGACTTTGTTGTCGCCATCGCCACCGATTCACCCCAGCAACTGCCCGTTGCCACCGGTTTGCCGGTGCTTGATCTCAACGATCCCGAATCGCTGGCCGAGTGGCTGCTGTCCCAGGGCGAGCGCTTTGCCTACAACCCGGAGAACTACGCATGAGCACGCTGGCCAAGGTTTTCCAGCCCTTGCGGCCGCTGGACGACGCGTTGGCTGAACTGCTGGTTTATGCCCATGTCCTGCAGGGCATTGAGCAGGTGTCCACCTTTGACGCCGATGGGCGCGTGCTGGCGCAAGACCTGGTGTCCGCCCTGCAAGTGCCACCGGACGACAACAGTTCGATGGATGGTTATGCCGTGCGCCTGGCCGATGTGGCAGCGGGTGTTGCGTTGCCTGTGTTGCAGCGCATTCCCGCGGGTTCATGCGGCTCAGCATTGGCACCCATGTCGGCGGCGCGTATCTTTACCGGCGCGCCTATTCCAGCCGGGGCCGACGCGGTGGTGATGCAAGAAGACTGCACGGTGCAAGACGACGGCAGCATCACCATAGCCGGGCTGGTGAAGCCGGGTCAGTGGATCAGGCGCGCTGGTGAAGATGTCACCCGGGGTGCCGTGGTGCTTGCAAAAGGAGAGCGCCTTGCGCCCGCTGCGCTTGGGCTGGCGGCCAGTATTGGCATGAGTACGCTGGCGGTGGCGCGCCGTCCCAAAGTGGCGCTGTTTTCCACCGGCGATGAGCTGGTGATGCCTGGCGACGTACCCCCCGAGCAGATGGCACCGGGGGCGATTTACAACTCGAACCGCTTTTTTCTGAAAGCCCTGCTGACCCGACTGGGCTGCGAGGTGACCGACTTTGGCATCGTGCCGGATCGGCTGGAGGCCACCATCGCATCCTTGCGCGGCGCAGCAAGGGGCCACGACCTGATCCTGACCAGCGGTGGTGTGTCGGTAGGCGAAGAAGACCACATCAAACCAGCGGTGCAGTCGCTGGGCGTGTTGAATTTGTGGCAGCTGGCCATGAAACCGGGCAAACCCTTTGCCTACGGCCGGGTGAACCCGGGCGGCACGGCGGGGCAGGGCGGGGCCCACTTTATCGGGCTGCCAGGCAACCCGGTGTCGAGTTTTGTGACCTTTTTATTACTGGTGCGCCCGTTTGTGCTCAGGCTGCAAGGTGCCACTCGATTTGCTACGCCTTCCATAGCGGCCAGCGCAGATTTCACCTGGGCTAGAGCCGATAAACGTCGTGAATTTTTGCGGGTGCGGCGCAATGCTGCCGGTGCGCTGGAACTGTTTGCCAATCAAAGTTCTGGCGTGCTGACCTCAGCCGTGTGGGGTGATGGGCTGGTGGACAACCCTGCGGGCCAGACCATCCAGCCGGGTGACGTGGTGCGTTTTATTCCTTTTGCCGAGGTGTTGTCTTGAAAGTCACGGTCAAATATTTCGCCGGCATCCGCGAAGCCATTGGTGTGGCTAGTGAGGTGCGTGACACGTCAGCCGCTACGCTGGCGCAACTGCGCGATGAGCTGATGGCCCAGGGCGATGCCTATGCCGACAGTCTGGCCCGAGGCAAAGCCGTGCGACTGGCACTGAACCAGGTCATGGCCGATGAAAGCGCAGCACTGACCGACGGCGCAGAAGTCGCGTTTTTTCCACCGGTGACCGGCGGTTAAGATGAAAGCACACACCATGTGTAGCAGATTTGGGGTCGGATCCCAACTCGGCCTGGCAAGGTCAATTTCGTCACAACGGGTTCACCGAATTGGGCTCTGACCCCAATTCTGCGGGCCACCGCCCAAGGTTCCTCACCTAACAACATGCCATGCAAAAAATACAAAAATAATAGCTGTCAGCGCATACCACGTAAGCCCTAGAGTACCATTTCATATGACTAAACCGCCGCGCGTCTCAATCCAGACAGATAACTTTGACGTGGCCGCAGAGATTGCCGCCTTGCGCGCGCAGGACGGCCGTATCGGTGCCGTCTGTAGCTTCATCGGTACCGTACGTGACCGCACGGCAGGTGAGCCAGGGCAGATCAGCAGCATGGCGCTTGAGCACTACCCTGGCATGACCGAAAAATCCATCGAAGCCATGATCGACGCAGCCCACCAGCGTTTTGACATCCTGGGTGCCCGCGTGATCCACCGCGTCGGTCTGCTGCAGCCACTGGACCAGATTGTTCTGGTGGCCGTCACGTCCGCCCACCGGGGCGAGAGTTTTGCCGCCTGCGAGTTTTTGATGGACTACCTGAAAACCCAGGCCCCGTTCTGGAAAAAAGAGCAGACACCAGCGGGTGCCAAATGGGTGGATGCCCGTGTTGCTGATGAGGCGGCGCTGGCCAAATGGCGTATTGAGGCGAGCAATGTCATTCATGGCCAAAACCCATAACTCCTGACGCTGTGGTGTCGGCCCAACGACATTTCAGGATTTGGATTCATGGATTCGTTGAACGCTCAGAGCGGTCCAGCTCAAGCAATGGCAACGCGGCACCACGATTTATCGTGGTCTGCGCAGCACATCACGACAACCTTGGCATAGCCAGACTCACATGACTTCAACGTCTCGAACCGCCCGGTGCGAACCTGCATGCCGGGTGGTGTGGCAGGGGTGCAGCTAAGGGCTAAACGCTGCCCCCTATGCCGATCTTTGGATTTAGAGCAGGCTTCATTAAAAATCAGCGGCTCTACCGACTGAGCTACAGTGGCTTAACCAAGCGGCTGATTATTGCCAGCCGATCAGGCTTCGCTGTGATAGCCAGTGACACGATCAACCTCGTGTTTTGAGCCCATGAACACACTGACGCGGGCGTGCAGTTGGCTAGGCGGGATGTCCAGAATGCGTTGTTTGCCATCGGTGGCCGCACCACCGGCCTGCTCGACCAGCCAACTCATCGGGTTAGCTTCGTACATCAGTCGCAATTTGCCCGGTTTTTCGGGTTCGCGATTGTCCCAGGGATACAGAAACACGCCGCCACGCGTCAGAATGCGGTGTACGTCAGCCACCATGCTGCCAACCCAGCGCATGTTGAAGTCTTTGCCGCGCGGCCCGTCCTTGCCCGCCAGGCATTCGTCGATGTAGCGCTTCACGGGTGCTGCCCAATGGCGCTGGTTGCTCATGTTGACGGCAAATTCCTTGGTGTCTTCGGGAATTTTGAGGCCTTCCTGGGTCAGCAAGAATGAACCCTGCTCGCGGTCCAGCGTAAACACCGATACGCCGTCACCCACCGTCAGCACCAGTGTGGTCTGTGGTCCATAGACACAGTAGCCGGCCGCCACCTGCTTGGTGCCAGCCTGCAAAAAGTCTTGCTCCGACACGCCAGCGCCTTCAGGTTTCACCAACACGCTGAAAATGGTACCAATGCTGACGTTGACATCAATGTTGCTGGAACCATCCAGCGGGTCAAACAGCAGCAGGTATTCCCCCTGCGGGTAGCGGTTGGGCACCACGTGGATGCCTTCCATTTCCTCGCTGGCCATGGCCGCCAGGTGGCCACCCCATTCGTTGGCCTCGATCAGCACCTCGTTGGCGATGATGTCGAGCTTTTTCTGAATCTCGCCCTGCACGTTTTCGCTTTCGGCGCTGCCCATCACCTCGCCCAGGGGGCCTTTGTTGACGGCCTGGCTGATGCGTTTGCAGGCGCGCGCCACCACCTCCAGCATTAATCGCAATTCGGGCGAAATGTGCCCATTCAAGCGTTGTTTCTCAACCAGGTAACGGGTGAGATAGGTTTTTTTTGGCATAGTGAACTCCAGAGTTAAATCAATCAATCAATCAATCAATCAGCCAGCGCGCGACTGACCACTTCGCGCACATCGTTGCTTAAATCGGCCTTGGCGGCGACGCGCATCAGCGCCTCGTGGGCCGCACCACGGTAGGGATCAACAAGCTTTTTCCAACGGTCCAGCGCGCGCGCCAGGCGCGCCGCCACCTGTGGGTTGATGATATCGAGTTCCAGCACTTGTTCGCTCCAGAACACGTAGCCTGCTGCATCGGCACGGTGAAACGCCCCCGGGTTGGCACTGCAGTAGCTGAAGATCAAACTGCGGGCACGGTTCGGGTTGCGCAGGTTAAAGTCCGGATGCTTCATCAGCAAGCGCACCGCCGGCAACACCTGGCCACCGCGGTCACTGCAACCTGCCTGTAGCGCGAACCACTTGTCCAGCACCAGCTCTTCGTTTTTGAACAGGCTGTGAAAACGTGCCAGGGCGGGTTTGGCCAGGTCATGGCCGCTGTGCACCAGCGCCGCCAACGCATTGAAGCGATCTGTCATGTTGTCGGCCTCCTTGAAACGCTGATAGGCCTTGCCTGGCCAAACCACATCGCCAGAACCCCGGGCAGCCAGACACAAGTTATTCAGCGCCAGACCAGCCAGGGCGCGGCGACCGCTCGACAACATGTCGGGCTGGTAAGCGCCATTCTGACGATGCGTCTCGAACGCCCACTGCCAGTCGTTGGCCAGATGAGTTGCCAATTGCTCGCGCATGGCTTCACGCACGGCGTGAACGCGCTGCGGGTCAACCACCTCAAGTTGCTCGGCAAGATAGGTCTCTGATGGCAGCGTGAGCACCAGTTCCTTGAATGCTGCGTCAAGCAGGGGGTGCCGCAAGACCGATCGCATGGCCGAAACATAGGCATCATCAAGTACTCTGGCGCCCGCAGAATAAGCGCCTTCAGCGATTGCTTGAATAGCGCATCGCAGGGCCAGTCGCTGCCCGGCCTCCCAACGGTTGAACGGATCAGGGTCATGCGCCAGCAGGGTCAACAACTGGCTGTCGGTGTAATCAAAGTCCACCATCACCGGTGCGCTAAAGGTCCTCAGAATGGATGGTACGGGTTCTTCCAGCACGTTCTCAAAGGTGATCGACTCGTTGGTCTGAGTCATCACAAACAGGTAGCTGTCACTGGATGCGGCCATGTTGTTGCTAACCTGCAAGGGCAGGGCGGCCCCATTCATGCCCACCAGCCCCAGGCTGATCGGGATGACAAAAGGCTCCTTGGACGGTTGTCCGGGGGTGGGCGGGCAACTCTGGCTGAAACCGAGTGTGCAGGTTTTTGTGTCGGCGTTGTATTGGCTGGTGACGCGCACGCGTGGCGTGCCGGCCTGGCTGTACCAGCGTTTGAACTGCGGCAGCAGCTTGGCCAGGGCCGAGTCGGGGTTGGCATCGGCTATTGATTGGGCAAAGTCGTCACAGGTCACGGCGCTGCCGTCATGGCGGGCAAAGTACAGCGCCATGCCTTTGGCAAAACCACTGCGTCCGACCAGGGTTTGCATCATGCGCACCACCTCGGCACCCTTTTCGTAAATCGTGACGGTGTAGAAGTTGTTGATTTCCATGTAGCTGTCGGGCCGCACCGGGTGCGCCATCGGGCCGGCATCTTCGGGGAACTGGGCGGTGCGTAACACCCGCACATCTTCGATGCGTTTGACCGCACGGCTTGAGGCATCAGCACACAGGTCCATGCTGAATTCCTGGTCGCGAAACACCGTCAGGCCTTCTTTCAGGCTGAGCTGGAACCAGTCGCGGCAGGTGATGCGGTTGCCGGTCCAGTTGTGGAAATACTCGTGGCCCACCACGCTTTCGATATTGGCAAAGTCCACGTCAGTGGCGGTGGACTGGTTCGCCAAAACATATTTGGTGTTAAAGACGTTCAGACCCTTGTTTTCCATGGCACCCATGTTGAAGTCGCTGGTGGCCACGATCATAAAGCGTTCCAGGTCCAGCGCCAGACCAAAGCGGGCTTCGTCCCAGATCACCGACTTGATCAGTGACTGCATGGCGTGTTCGGTTTTGTCCATGTCACCAGGGCGTACATAAACCTGTAGCAAATGGTCTTTGCCGGCGCGCGAGGTAATGCGCTGCTCGCGACACACCAGTTGGCCCGCCACCAGGGCAAACAGGTAACAGGGTTTTTTGTGCGGATCAACCCAACTGGCAAAGTGGCGACCTGTGTTGTCGCTGCCTGCCAGATCACCTTGCGCCACCAGGTTGCCGTTGGACAGCAGCACCGGGTAGCGGGCCTTGTCGGCGCGCAGCGTGACGGTGTAGCTGCTCATGACATCCGGGCGGTCCAGAAAATAGGTGATGCGGCGAAAGCCCTCGGCCTCGCACTGGGTGAAAAACGAGTCGTTGCTGACGTACAGGCCCATCAGCTTGGTGTTTTTGACGGGCGCACAGGTGGTAAAAATCTCCAGCTCAAAAGAGCCTTCGGCGGGCAGGTTTTCCAGCACCAACTGGCTGCCGTCGATTTTGAACGAGCAGCCTGCGCCGTTCACCAGCACCCGCGCCAGGTTGAGTTCGTCACCATCGAGCTTGAGGGCTTGCGCCGGCACTTGCGGGTTGCGCCGCAGCGTCATTTTGTTCAGCACGCGGGTCTTGGCCGGATCCAGGTCAAACGTCAGGTGTACGGTATCGATCCAGAAAGCCGGGGCGCTGTAATCAGCCCGGCGCACCACGGTGGCCGCACCGTTGGAATCACGCAGTTGCAACATTCAGTGTCTCCAGAAATTTTGAGTCGATCAATTCAAGGTAATTGTTGGCCGCCGCCATCACGTGTGGTCCGCCGAGCTGTGCCGCGCTGTGGCTGGTGCAAATGGCCACGGCGCGCATGCCGGCACGCCGCGCCGCTTCAATGCCAAAGGGCGCATCTTCAAAGACAATACAGTCTTGAGACCTTATTGCCATTCGCCTGGCTACTTCTAAAAATATAGCGGGATCGGGTTTTCCGGCCAAACCTTCATCACCTCCCACAATGGCATGTGGTGGGGTTGGCAAGGCCAGGTGGCCCATGGCAAAGGCGATGTTGTGGCGGTCACCCGCGGTACCCACGCCCACCTTCAGACCACGCGCCAGGGTCTGCCCGGCAAACGCCGTGAAACCCGCCACTTCAGCAAATTGGGGTGCAAAAAGCTCGCGATAGAGCACCTCTTTTTCGGTGATCAAGGCCCAGGCCTCTTCATCACTGAGGTCGCGCTGAAACAGTTCGCGCATGCATTCGGCACCGGTGCGTCCGGTGGTGCGGCGCATCAGGTCAGGCACGTCGATGGAAATGCCGTGGTTTTGCACAAAAGCCACCCAGCTTTGGGCATGGCAGGACATCGAGTCGATGATCGTGCCATCCATGTCAAAAATAATGCCAGAAACGGCTCTAGCCCTTATGCAGTCTGCGCTGCCAGCTTCATTTGTCGTAGCAAGAGGCATCACACCCCCTGCTTCAGCGAGGCTTCAATGAAAGCGTCCAAATCTCCGTCGAGCACCTTTTGCGTGGCTGATGTTTCATGGTTGGTGCGCAAGTCTTTGATGCGGCTGTTGTCCAGTACATAACTGCGAATCTGATGGCCCCAGCCGACATCGGTCTTGGTGTCTTCGAGCTTTTGCTGGGCCTCCTGCTGCTTGCGCAGCTCAAAGTCATACAGGCGGCTGCGCAGGCGCTTCCAGGCCACGTCGCGGTTGCTGTGCTGGCTGCGCCCGTCCTGGCACTGCACCACGATGCCGGTGGGGATGTGCGTCAGCCGTACCGCAGAATCGGTCTTGTTGATGTGCTGACCACCGGCACCACTGGCGCGAAAGGTGTCAACCCGCACGTCACTGGGGTTGATGTCGATTTCGATCGAGTCGTCAATCTCGGGGTAAACAAACACGCTGGCAAAGCTGGTGTGGCGCCCGCCTGACGAGTCAAACGGGCTCTTGCGCACCAGCCGGTGCACGCCGGTTTCGGTGCGCAGCAGGCCAAAGGCGTATTCGCCCTCAACCTTGAAAGACGCGCCCTTGATGCCGGCGGTATCACCGGCGGTTTCGTCTTCAATTTCAGTCTTGAAACCCTTGCGCTCACAATAGCGCAGGTACTGGCGCAGCAGCATGCTGGCCCAGTCGCAGGCCTCGGTGCCACCGGCACCCGACTGAATATCGACAAAACAGTTGAGCGGGTCGGCCGGGTTGTTGAACATGCGCCG
>JAIFMA010000122.1 GCA_020048795.1 Rhodoferax sp. | reverse complement strand
TGCCGGAAAACTTCTGGCGCAACACCGGGTCTTGTGTGGCAACCCCGACCGGGCAGGTGTTGAGGTGGCATTTGCGCATCATGATGCAGCCTTCGACCACCAGTGGCGCAGTGGCAAAACCGAACTCGTCGGCACCCAGCAGTGCCCCAATCGCCACATCGCGGCCGGTTTTCATCTGGCCGTCAGTCTGCACCCGGATACGGCTGCGCAGGCGGTTCAGCACCAGGGTCTGCTGGGTTTCGGCCAGGCCGATTTCCCACGGGCTGCCCGCATGTTTGATGGACGACCAGGGTGAGGCACCGGTGCCGCCGTCATGCCCGGCAATCACCACATGGTCGGCCTTGCACTTGGCAACCCCGGCGGCAATCGGCCTTGGGGGCGACGTTTTTCAGGTCGTGGATCAGTTGCGCCAGGTCTTCAATCGAATAAATATCGTGGTGTGGCGGCGGCGAGATCAGCCCGACACCCGGCACCGAATGGCGCAGCTTGCCGATGTAGTCCGACACCTTGGTCCCCGGCAGTTGCCCGCCCTCGCCCGGCTTGGCACCTTGCGCCATCTTGATCTGGATCTGGTCGGCGCTGCTGAGGTATTCGGCCGTGACACCAAAGCGGCCGGAGGCCACCTGCTTGATGCGGCTGCGCAAACTGTCGCCTGCCTGCAGCGGCAAATCGACCTCAACCACATCGGCACCAATCACGCTTTTGAGCGAATCACCCAGCTTGATGGGGATGCCTTTAAGTTCGTTGCGGTAACGCGCCGGGTCTTCGCCGCCTTCGCCGGTGTTGCTCTTGCCGCCCATGCGGTTCATGGCCACCGCCAGTGTGGCGTGGGCTTCGGTGCTGATGGAGCCCAGCGACATGGCGCCGGTGGCAAAACGCTTGACGATCTCTTTGGCCGACTCGACCTGCTCCAGCGGGATCGCTTTGGCCGGGTCAAGCTTGAATTCAAACAGGCCACGCAGCGTCATGTGGCGCTTGCTCTGGTCGTTGATGATCTGGGCGTATTCCTTGTAGGTGTTCCAGTTGTTGGCACGGGTGCTGTGCTGTAGCTTGGCGATGGCATCCGGCGTCCACATGTGTTCTTCGCCACGGGTACGCCAGGCGTATTCGCCACCGGCATCAAGCCGGTTGGCCAGCACCGGGTCGGCACTGAATGCTGCCTTGTGCATGCGTATGGCTTCTTCGGCAATATCAAACACGCCGATGCCACCGACCCGGCTGGGGGTGCCGGTGAAGTACTTGTCCACCGTGATATTGGCCAGGCCAATCGCCTCAAACAACTGCGCGCCACAGTAGCTCATGTAGGTGCTGACACCCATTTTGGACATGATCTTGGACAGACCCTTGCCGACCGCCTTGACGTAGTTGTAGATGGCCTTGTCGGCACTGAGTTCACCCGGCAGATCCTTGCTGATGCCGGCCAGGGTTTCCATCGCCAGGTACGGGTGCACGGCCTCGGCACCGTAACCCGCCAGCACCGCAAAATGGTGCACTTCGCGCGCCGTGCCGGTTTCCACCACCAGACCCGCCGTGGTGCGCAAGCCTTCACGCACCAGGTGCTGGTGCACCGCAGACAGTGCCAGCAGCGCCGGAATGGCGACCTGGGTGGCGCTCAAGGCGCGGTCACTGATGATCAAAATGTTGTGGCCACCCTTGATGGCATCCACCGCCTCGGCACACAAGGAAGCCAGTTTGGCCTGCACCCCTTCAGAACCCCAGGCCAGCGGGTAGGTGATGTCAAGCTGGTAGCTGCGAAACTTGCCTTGGGTATGTTTGGCAATGTTGCGCAGTTTGGCCATGTCGGCAAAGGTCAGCACCGGCTGGCTGACCTCCAGGCGCATCGGCGGATTGACCTGGTTGATGTCGAGCAGGTTGGGCTTGGGGCCGATGAAGCTGTTCAGGCTCATCACAATGGCTTCGCGAATCGGGTCAATCGGTGGATTGGTCACCTGGGCAAACAACTGTTTGAAGTAGTTGTAGAGCGGCTTGCTCTTGTCTGAGAGCACCGCCAGCGGGCTGTCGTTGCCCATCGAGCCCAGCGCTTCCTCGCCATTGACAGCCATCGGTGCCATCAGAAACTTGATGTCTTCCTGGGTGAAACCAAAGGCTTGCTGGCGGTCCAGCAAAGTGCTGCCCGACTCGGCGGCACTGGCGGGCTCGCCGTCGCCGCGCACGTCGGCGAGGCGAATGCGCAGGTTCTCGATCCATTGTTTGTACGGCTTGCTGTTGGCCAGACTGGACTTGAGCTCTTCGTCATCGACCATGCAACCCTGCTCCAGGTCGATCATGAACATCTTGCCCGGCTGCAGCCGCCATTTGCGAACAATTTTGTTCTCGGGGAACGGCAACACACCCGACTCGGAGGCCATCACCACCAGGTCGTCGTCGGTGATGCAATAACGCGACGGGCGCAGGCCATTGCGGTCCAGCGTGGCACCAATCTGGCGGCCATCGGTGAACACAATGCTGGCCGGACCATCCCACGGCTCCAGCATGGGCGCGTGGTACTCATAGAAGGCACGGCGGCGCTCGTCCATCATGGTGTGCTGTTCCCAGGGCTCGGGAATCATCATCATCACCGCCTGGGCGATCGGGTAACCGGCCATGGTCAGCAGCTCAAGACAGTTGTCAAAGGTGGCGGTGTCGCTTTGGCCGGCAAAGCTGATCGGGTAGAGCTTTGGCAAATCAGCGCCAAGCACCGGCGATGACATGACACCTTCGCGCGCCCGCATCCAGTTGTAGTTGCCCTTGACGGTGTTGATCTCGCCGTTGTGCGCCACATAGCGGTAAGGGTGCGCCAGCGACCACTCGGGGAAGGTGTTGGTGGAAAAACGCTGGTGCACCAGACCCAGCGCGGAGACGCAGCGCGGGTCTTGCAGGTCGAGGTAATAGGTGCCGACCTGATCGGCCAGCAGCAAGCCCTTGTAAATCACCGTGCGGCTGGACATGCTGGGCACGTAATATTCTTTGCTGTGGCGCAGCTTCAGGGCCTGAACATGGGCGCTGGCGGTCTTGCGAATGACGTAGAGCTTGCGCTCCAGTGCATCCTGCACGATCACATTGCTGCCACGGCCGATAAACACCTGTTTCAAAATGGGTTCTTTTTTGCGCACGTTGGGTGACATCGGCATGGCGCGGTTCACCGGCACGTCACGCCAGCCGAGCAAAACCTGGCCCTCGACCTTGATGGCGCGCTCGACCTCTTGCTCGCAGGCCTGGCGCGAGGCGTGTTCTTTGGGCAAAAACACCATGCCCACGCCATATTCGCCGGGTGGTGGCAAGGTGATGCCCGCGGCGGCCATTTCTTCGCGGTAAAGTGCATCGGGCAACTGGATCAAAATGCCAGCCCCATCGCCCATCAGCTTGTCGGCCCCCACCGCACCCCGGTGGTCGAGGTTTTGAAGAATTTTCAGCGCATTTTTAACAATGTCATGCGACTTGGCACCCTTGATGTGCGCCACAAAACCGACACCGCAGGCATCATGCTCGGCGTCAGAAGAATACAAACCCTGTTCCTGGAGATGCAAGATCTCGGCAGCCGTCGTCATTGGCGCGCTCCTAAAGATGTCAAAAAAAGTAACTCTACCGTATTGCAACAACAATGCCAAACAAATTAATTGGGGTCAGAGTCAGATTAATTTTAAAATTCGTGTTCCAATTTTTAATTGGGGACATATCAATATTGTAGCTTTTACCGCTTTATCCATAAGCGTTAGAGGCTAATTTTGCTTGTTAGTGTTGGCAGAGAATGGCCGCCCGGCTGCACCCTTGCTGACGCGGCGTTGCGTTCGCTTTTGTAAATTTGCCACAAAATCTGCTTCGCCCAAGGCCCAGCCACGCAAGGTGGCATCGGTCAAGGCGGCTTGTTGCACCGGGTTGATGCCTGCCTGCACCATTTCGGCGTATGCGGCTTCGCGGGCAAATGGTGTGTTGCCCAGATCCCAAAACAGTGCATGCGGCGTAATCAGCCGGTCGGTGCGCAAGCCGATATAGTGGCCGTGGCTGGACCATGGGTAGTCTTGCGCCCGCGCAGCGATACCCGCACGCACCGGGTTGAGATCAAGGTAGGCCATGCAGGCCAGCAGGTAACGCTCGGACTGGATGAGCGTGGATTTGTAGCGGCCCTCCCACAACGTGCCGCTGCGCTGCTGCGTGGCGTTGAAATAACGCACATAGCTGCGACCCAGTGCCTGCATCATCAGCGGCAGACCTTCTGCTGTTTTGGGTGTGGCCAGCAGGTGCAGGTGGTTGCTCATCAGCACATAGGCGTGCATGGCGACTTCAAACTTTTTGGCGTTGTCTTCGAGAATGTCGAGCAGTCGCCGGTAGTCTGCTGGTGTGGCAAAGATAGGCTGCCGGTTGTTACCCCGCTGAATGATATGGTGCGGGTAGTCGGGCAGGGTCAGACGTGCAAGCCTGGCCATTTCGACAACCCCTTATCGGGGTGCCCGTGTCACCCGCACCTTGCCACCGGTGGTGATCAGAATGACCGCGTCACCCGGATACAGCGCCTCGCTGCCTTTGGCCTGGACCACAGCGCGGCGCTCGCCGCCTCTGAGCTGTATCAGCATCTCAAAGGCGTCCTCGCGCGTGGCCGAGCGCTCGATGGCGTTGCCCGCTACCGCACCCGCCACGCCCGCCAGTAGCCCGAGCACCCGGGCTTCACGCGGCATGCCGCTCAGGCTGGCGCCCGCCACGGCACCGGTCACGCCACCCACCAGCGCACCCGCGCCACTCTGGCTGCCATCAATCACCACCGGACGCAAGCTCAGCAGAACGCCCTCTTCCACCCGGGACATACGCTGCGCATCACCGCGCTGAACCACATCCGGACTACTGGTGGCGCAGCCTCCCAGCACCAGAAGCAGTGCCATAAACACACTCACAAAAATCAGTTGCCGCATACAAACTCCTCACAAGCTAATCGGATGCCACATTGTCTGGCAGAGCGGAAAAACGTGACGACAGCAAGGCATCCAGACCAAATTCTGCCAACAAGGCGCGCAGCCGTTGCGCCGCAGCACGTTTGTGCCTGCCGGTACGGCGCGCCAAAATCAGTTCGTTTTTGAGGCTGTGCTCCCAGCCCACCAACTCGGTCACCGTCACCTGATAACCACACGCCTCCAGGTACAGGCAGCGCAGCACATTGGTGATCTGGCTGCCCATCTCGCGGGTGTGCAAGGGGTGACGCCACAGCTCCGAGAGCGGCGTACGCGCCAGTGACAAGGCCTTGTGCTGGCTCAGCACCCGTGCCACCTCGGCCTGGCAGCAAGGCACCAGCACCATGAAACGAGCCTGCTTTTGCAGACCAAAGGCAATGGCATCGTCGGTGGCGGTGTCGCAGGCGTGCAGGGCGGTGACCATGTCGATGCGCTGGGGCAACTGGTCAGATTGGGCCGACTCGGCAACGCTCAGATTCAGAAATGACATACGGCCAAAACCCAGCTTGAGCGCCAATTGTTGTGATTTTTGTACCAGTTCCGGGCGGGCTTCGATGCCGTAGATGTGACCGTTGGCGTGGTTCTTGAAAAACAGGTCGTACAGAATAAAGCCAAGGTAAGACTTGCCGGCACCGTGGTCAGCCAGGGTGATCAGGCTGGTGTTGCCGGGTGCGCTGGCGAGCTCTTGCAGCAGCTTTTCAATAAACTGGTAAAGGTGGTCAACCTGTTTGAGCTTGCGCCGCGAGTCCTGGTTGAGTTTGCCCTCGCGGGTCAGGATATGGAGTTCTTTGAGCAGTTCGAGCGACTGACCAGGACGGATGTCATCAGCCAATGGGCTGGCGGGTGACGGGCCGCACAGGTTGACCGACTTGAGTTTGCGCATGGAGGCAATGATGCCACGAGTGGGACCGCTTTGGTGGCCCGCAGACCTGGTTCTTCGATCAAGAAGGCCCGACCTTCAGCGCATCCCAACCCGACTGGCCCAACTGTTCCATGGTTTGCATATTGGTCTCAAAAATAGCCTCGGCGTTGGGAAATGCCGCCACCGCCCGGTCGATACTGTCTTCGCGCAGCAAATGCAGCGTCGGATAGGGTGAGCGGTTGGTGTAGTTGGTGATATCGTCCTCTAAAGTGCCGGCGAACTGGTACTGCGGATGCAGCGAAGCAATCTGCAACACCCCGTCCAGATCCATGTCAACCAGCGCCTGGTCGGCATCGGACAAAAAATCATTGAAGTCCAGAAAATCCTGCAGACACTCTGGCGCTATCAATAGCGTAGTATCTCGCACAGACGCATCAAGCGCTACAAGGCTTTTTAGCTCTTCAATGAGATCCTGCAACAAGGCCTGTGGGGTGGTGGCACCACTGACAAAATAGTGCACCTGGCCCTTGACATGCACACCTTTGGCAAACGGGCACAGGTTCAGGCCGATCACCGCGCGCTCCAGCCAGGCCACGGTATCAGCCACCACCTGATGGGTATTGATCATGCTGGATTCCTCAAGACAACAGTTGTAATCCGGTGAGCCGTTGGTGCTCCCGGGCGGCAAACCGGTCGGTCATGCCGGCAATGTAATCGGCCACCACGCGGGCGGCCAGTGCAGCGGCATCAGTCGCGCCAGCACCGCCAGCCAAGCCCTGACTGACGCGGCGCTGGTGACTCTCGGGCATTTCCTGCGGTGCACACTGGTAGGCGGCGAACAGATCAAGCACGACGCGCCGGGCCTGTCCGGTGGTTTGCATCACCTGCGGATGTCGATAGAGCTGTTGCAGCAAAAAAGCCTTCAGGGTGCGGGAACTGTCGCGCATGGCGACACCAAACTGAACCAGCGACGGCAGTCGCCTAACCTCATCCACGTCAGCCGGCCTGGCCAGATCCAGCGCGGCCTGGGTGGCCGCAATCACGTCATACACCTGGCGGCTGAGCATGCGGCGAATCGACTCGTAGAGCAGACGACGCCCCTGCACCGGTTCCTGCAAGAGCGGGTAATCGTGCAAGGTCTGGCAGCGGTGCTCGTCAAACAGCGGCACATCCTGCAACTGCGCCAGCGTGATCAGGCCAGAGCGCACGCCGTCATCGATGTCATGCGCGTTGTAGGCAATCTCATCAGCCAGATTGCATAGCTGCGCTTCCAGGCTGGGCTGGGTGTGCTGCAAAAACCGCAGCGCCACGCCGCCCGGCTCCAGCGCCTCTAGCTGGCGTGCGTGGGTGGCAGAGCAATGTTTGAGAATGCCTTCGCGTGTCTCAAAGCTCAGATTCAGGCCGTCAAACTCGGGGTAGCGCTCCTCCAGATGGTCCACCACCCGCAGGCTTTGCAGGTTGTGCTCAAAGCCGCCGTGGTTCACCATGCAGTCGTTGAGCGCATCCTGGCCGGCATGGCCAAAGGGCGTGTGGCCCAGGTCATGTGCCAGTGCAATGGTTTCCACCAGGTCTTCATTGAGCCCGAGTGAGCGGGCAATGGAGCGGCCGAGCTGCGCCACCTCCAGCGAATGCGTCAATCGGGTGCGAAACAGGTCGCCCTCATGGTTCAGAAACACCTGGGTTTTATAGACCAGCCGACGAAACGCGGTGCTGTGCACGATGCGGTCGCGATCGCGCTGGTATTCGGTGCGGGTGGGGGCCGGTGCCTGAATGAAGCGCCTGCCACGCGTACGCGCCGGATCACAGGCATAACAGGCAAGCGCCGTCATTTAAATGGAAAATAGGGCTCCAGCGCTTACTACACCTGCGCTGACAGCTATCATTTTTATATTCATTCAGCACAGCACGCGTCGATCACCTGGCGCACCACGGCATCAGGCGCGCTGCGCACCAGCGCCCGTCCGGGCTTGTCGATCAGCACGAACCTGATTTCACCGGCCTCAGACTTTTTGTCCACCCGCATCAAATCCAGATAACGCCCGGCGTTGTCAGGCCCCGGCAACACCGGCGCCCGGGTCGGCAGGCCCGCCTTAACGATCAGTTGCGTCAATCGATTGACAAAAAAAGCATCCACCATACCGAGGCGTGCCGACAACTGTGCCGCCATCACCATGCCGCAGCCCAACGCCTCGCCATGCAGCCAGACGCCAAAACCCAAACCGGCTTCTATCGCGTGGCCAAAGGTGTGGCCAAAGTTCAAAATGGCACGCAGGCCTGATTCGCGCTCATCCTGCCCCACCACCCAGGCCTTGATTTCGCAACTGCGCTTGACGGCATGGGCCAGCGCTGCCGGTTCCCGCGCCAACAGCGCCTCAAGATTCGCCTCAATCCAGGCCAAAAACTCCATGTCAGCAATCGGGCCGTATTTGATGACCTCTGCCAGCCCGGCGCTGAGCTCGCGCTGCGGCAGGGTTTTGAGCGTGTTCAAATCACACACCACCTTGAGCGGCTGATAAAACGCACCAATCATGTTCTTGCCCAGCGGGTGATTGATGGCCGTTTTGCCACCTACCGACGAGTCCACCTGCGCCAGCAGCGTGGTGGGCACCTGCACAAACGGCACCCCGCGCATGTAGCTGGCGGCGGCAAAACCCGTCATGTCGCCCACCACGCCGCCGCCCAGTGCAAACAGGGTGGTCTTGCGGTCACAGCCATGAGTCAGCAGGGCATCAAAAATCAGGTTCAGGCTTGGCCAGGTTTTGAATTCTTCACCGTCTGGCAGCACCACGGTGTAGATTTGGCTGAACCTGCTGGCCAGTGCGCGCTGCAAACGCTCCGCGTACAGCGGGCCAACAGTGGTATTGGTGACGATCAGCGCACTGGCCGACTTGGGTAGTTCGGCGTAACTCAGCGGGTTATCGAACAGCGAGCCGCGAATGGCGATGTTGTAGCTGCGATCCGCCAGGTCAATGGCCACGGTTTGGAGGTCAGGGGTGGGCATAAAAAACACTGTTCTAGATCACATAAGGAACCCGGACATCGGGCAGGGTTGCAGAAAAATCTTTGCTGTTGCGTGTGACTAGCAGGCGACTGTCTGTCTGCGCCGTAGCCCAGATGATGGCATCCGGCAACTTGACTTTACTGGCTTTGCGCAAGACAACAGCTCTGGCTGCCACAGGTGGATCAATCGACAACAACGCAAAACGGTGCAAAAACTGATCGACTTGCGACTGCTCCAATAACGAGGTTCCAACTTGAACTTCCATCCAGGTGATGATCGAAATGGCCTTGTCTGCGTATAAATCAAGTTCAGCCTTGGCTTCAGGCAACCCGTTGAGATAATCAATCAGGATATTGGTGTCAAAAAGTGCTCTCACCATTCGTCCCTCATACGCTGCTGATAGGCCAGTCCGTCCTCAAATTTGTTGCGCCACAATCCAAAAGCAAGGTCAGGGTCACCCTCTGGCCTGAATTTCTCAAGATACTGGGAAACCGCTTGCCGAATCAACTCTGAACGCGAAACATGCCTGGCAGCAGACACCGCATCAAGCTCTTGGATATCCCGGTCAGAAAAACCAACCAATGTACGTTTCATGTGCCGCTTTCATAGATATCAGTACACGATATCATACAGACACCAGCCCTGCCGCAGCGAGTTGAGACACGATGATTTGCACCAGGCTGGCCACCGAGGGCCTGCCGGTGTCGATGTTGAATTGCGCGGTTTCACGGTAAAGCGGATCGCGCTGGGTGTGAAGGTCGCGCAATTTCCCCAGGGGGTCTGCCACCTGCAACAGCGGTCGGATCTTGTCGTGAGACCACCTGGGTGCGTTCACGCAGATGCAGGCGGTTGGCCTCACGCAACACCACGCCACCGCCGGTGGACAACACGCCAAGGCCAGACTGGGTGAGATCGTCGATGACTTGGGCTTCCAGATCACGAAAGCACGCTTCACCCTCGCGCTCAAAATACTCTCGGATGGAACAGCCAAGCCGCTGCTCGATGACATAGTCGGAGTCCTGAAAGGGCAGTTGCAAGCGCCTGGCTAACTGCCGCCCGACCGTGGATTTACCAGAGCCGGGCAGGCCGATGAGGGAGATCACTCGCTTGTAAAAGCGTCTAACTGATCAATTGGCAGTCACCGTTATCGTCGCAGTACGAAGTGAACTGTCGGTCACTGTAATGGTGGCTGAGCCAGCCCCAACCCTCTCCACAGTAACTACAGTGCCTGTAACCGACTTCACTATGGCAACGGCCGTATTGGAGGAACTGGCAAAATAGGGCGAAGTTCCTTGCAAAATATTCGCCTTTCCCGTTGGCTCAGCCGCAGTCA
>JAIFMA010000211.1 GCA_020048795.1 Rhodoferax sp. | reverse complement strand
TCCAACGCACCTTGCACCGTGCCGTCTTCACCAAACCGGCCATGCAGGGCGATGAAACAGCGCGTGAAGCCTTCCACCTTGAGCCGGCTCAAGTCGCTGTCCTGCGGGTCAAATGCATGGGCGTTGACGCCTTGCGCCTGTAGCGCCTGCAACACGCCCTGACCCGACATCAAGGACACCTCGCGCTCAGCCGAGCGGCCGCCCAGCAGCACTGCCACCTTCTCGGTTTTGATATCAAATTGGCTCATAGCCCAATTCCTTCATGCGTTGACAGCTCTGCTTTTTGTAGCAAGTTGACCACTTTGGCACTCACCGCGCCAATCGAGCCTGCCCCCATGCACAACACCACATCACCCGCTCTGGCATTCATCACAATGGCCTGCGCCATGGTGTTGATGTCATCCACAAACACCGGCTCGATGCGTCCGGCCACCCGCAGCGCACGCGCCAGGCTGCGGCCATCAGCCGCCACAATGGGTGCCTCGCCCGCCGCATAAACTTCGGCCAGCAGCACCGCATCGGCCTGCGCGATGACTTTCACAAAGTCATCAAAACAGTCGCGGGTGCGGGTGTAGCGGTGCGGCTGAAACGCCAGCAGCAGGCGCCGTCCGGCAAACGCGCCGCGTGCAGCGGCCAGCGTCGCGGCCATCTCGGCCGGATGGTGCCCATAGTCATCGACCAGCGTGAATGAGCCACCGTCGCTTGTCGGCAAGTCACCATAAAGCTGGAACCGCCGCCCCACCCCCTTGAAACTGGCCAGCGCCCGCAACAGCGCCTCATCGGCGATGTTGAGTTCAACCGCCACCGCCATCGCCGACAGCGCATTGAGCACGTTGTGCCGCCCCGGCAGGTTCAGCACCACCTCCAGATCGGGCAGCACCACGCCGTTACGGCGTTGCACGGTAAAGTGCATCTGGCCAGCAACGGCGCGCACATTCAGCGCCCGCACCTGGGCCCCCTCGTCAAACCCGTAGCTGGTGATCGGGCAGGTGACCTGCGACACGATGGAGCGCACCGCTGCATCGTCGGTGCACAAAATGGCCGTGCCGTAGAAGGGCATCTTGTGCAAAAAGTCGACAAACGCTTTTTTCAGCCGGTCGAAGTCATGGCCATAGGTTTCCATGTGGTCGGCATCGATATTGGTCACCACCGCCATCACCGGCAGCAGGTTCAAAAACGAGGCATCCGACTCGTCAGCTTCGACCACGATGTAATCCCCCTGGCCCAGCCGCGCATTGGCACCAGCGCTGTTGAGGCGTCCGCCAATCACAAAGGTGGGGTCCAGCCCGGCCTCAGCCAGCACGCTGGCGACCAGACTGGTGGTGGTGGTCTTGCCATGTGTGCCGGCAATCGCAATGCCGGTTTTCAGGCGCATCAGCTCAGCCAGCATGAGGGCACGCGGCACCACCGGAATGCGTTTGTCGCGCGCAGCCTGCACCTCGGGGTTGCTGGACTGCACGGCGGTAGAGGTCACCACCGCATCGGCACCCCCGACCTGTGCCGCCGCATGGCCGATGAAGGTCTGAATGCCCAAAGACGCCAGGCGCTGCAAGGTGGCGCTGTCGGCCTGGTCGGAGCCGGAAATGACGTAACCCAGGTTCAACAGAATCTCGGCAATGCCCGACATGCCGACACCGCCGATGCCCACGAAGTGGATGTGTTGGATGGCGTGTTTCATCGCTCAGCTCCGGTCAGTGTTGGTTTGCAACGGATCATTTCGCCACCTCATGACACGCCGCCACGATCTGCGCGGTGGCCTCGGTTTTTTGCATCTTTTTGGCCTCTAGCCCTTTATTCATAAGCGCTGGACGCTGCATATTCAAGAGCATATCAGCGAGGCCACGCGGGCTTAAGCTGGCTTGCGGCACCAGCCAGCCGGCATCGTGATCGACCAAAAACCGCGCATTCGCCGTCTGGTGATCATCCACCGCCGACGGAAACGGCACAAACAGGGCCGCTGCGCCCACCGCGGCCAGCTCGGTCACGGTGCTGGCCCCGGCACGGCAGATCACCAGATCGGCATCGGCAAAGGCTTGCGCAGTGTTGTCGATAAACGGAGTTAGCTCGGCGCTGACCCCGGCTGCCGCGTAGTTGGCGCGCAAGGCATCAATCTGCAGGGCACCGCTTTGATGCACGACCAGCGGGCGCTGACCGGCAGGCAGCAAAGCCAGTGCCTGCGGCACGATCTGGTTGAGCGCCTGGGCCCCCAGACTGCCGCCGACCACCAGCACTTTCAACGGCCCGCTACGACCCGCAAAGCGCTGCACCGGCCCGGGCAGGTTCAAAAACGCGGCACGCAGCGGGTTGCCAACCCAGTGGCCGCCCTGGATGACCTGCGGGAAAGCGGTAAACACCCGATCAGCCACGCGGCTGAGCACCTTGTTGGCCAACCCGGCCACCGAGTTTTGTTCGTGCAACAACAAGGGCTTGCCCAGCAGCACACTCATCAGGCCGGCCGGAAAGGTGATGTACCCCCCCAGACCCACCACCACATCAGGCCTGACACGGCGCAGCACCACCAGGCTCTGCCAGAACGCCTTGAGCAAACGCAGCGGCAATAACACGGCAGTGACCAGCCCCTTGCCACGCAGGCCGCCAAAATCAATCGCTTCAAACGCAAAACCCTGGGGCGGCACCAGTTGACTTTCCATGCTGGGTTGACCCGGTGTGCCCCGCCCGCCCAGCCAGTGCACCCGCCAACCGCTCGCGCGCAAAGCCTGCGCCAGCGCCAGCCCCGGAAAGATATGGCCGCCCGTGCCGCCCGCCATGATCAGGGCGCATTTGTTCAGGGCGGCGCTCATACCCGGCCTCCGTGCATCAGGCTTCTGTTCTCTTGGTCAATTTTCAGCACCACCGCAACCGCCACCAGATTGACCAAAATGGCCGAGCCACCGTAACTCATCAGCGGCAGTGTCAGGCCCTTGGTGGGCAAGGCACCCAGATTGACGCCCATATTGATAAAGGCCTGAAAACCCACCCACACCGCCACCCCCTGCGCCACCAGGCCGGCAAACACCCGCTCCAGGGCAATCGCCTGGCGGCCAATGTCCATCATGCGCCGCACCATCCACAAAAACAGGCCAATCACCAGCACCACACCGACCAGACCAAATTCCTCGCCAATCACCGCCAGCAAAAAGTCGGTATGGGCTTCGGGCAGCCAGTTGAGCTTCTCGACACTGCCGCCCAGGCCCACGCCAAACACCTCGCCACGGCCAATGGCAATCAGCGAGTGCGTGAGCTGATAACCCTTGGCCAGCGCGTTTTTTTCGCTCCAGGGGTCCAGGTAGGCAAAAATGCGTTCCCGCCGCCATTCGCTCGATGCAATGATGGCGGCAAAGGCGACCAGCAGTACCGTGGCAATCAAAAAGAACATGCGGGCATTGACACCGCCCAGAAACAGGATGCCCATGGCGATCACCGCAATCACCATGAACGCACCCATGTCGGGCTCGGCCAGCAGCAACACACCCACCATCGCCACCGCCGCACCCATGGGCAGCACCGCGCGAAAAAAGTGCTCTTTCACGTCCATCTTGCGCACCATGTAGTCGGCCGCATACAGCAGCACGGTGAACTTGGCCAGCTCGGACGGCTGAAAGCTCAAGGGCCCCAGGCTGATCCAGCGCCGCGCGCCATACACCACCTTGCCCACATGCGGTATCAGCACCAGCGCCAGCAGCACCAAAGACAGCAAAAACAGCGGTCGGGCCAGCTTTTCCCAGGCCGACAAGGGCATCTGATAGGCCAGCAAAGCGGCCACAAAGGCCATCACCAGCCACAGGGCGTGGCGCAGCAGGAAATAGCCGTGGGTGTATTTGGCAAAGCGCGGGTTCTCGGGCATGGCGATCGAGGCCGAGTACACCATCACCAGCCCCCATAACATCAGGGCCACCGTGACCCACACCAGCGGCTGATCAAATCCCGGCGAGCGCGTCGATGCGGCACCGGTGCTGGCCAGCCGCGTGCTACCCAGGTGCACCGGCAGGACGTCACTGGCGGGCGTGGCAAAACACCCGAACCACTGGCTCAGGAGCCCGTTGCGCCCGGGTGTCGTGCCGCTCATGCTGCGCCCTCCAGCAGCACGCCGGCCTGCATGGCCAGATCTGCCACCGCCCCGACAAACACCCGGGCCCGATGCTCGTAGTTGTCGAACATGTCAAAACTGGCGCAAGCTGGCGACATCAGCACGGCATCACCGGCCTGCGCCTGCGCGCTGGCCCGGGCCACGGCATCGGGCATGGAGGTGGCATCCTGCAAGACCACGCCGGTGCCCGCCAGCGCCGCCCGGATCAGTGGTGCGTCACGCCCGATCAGCACCACGGCGCGGACATGACGGCGCACCGGATCGGCCAGCGGACCGAAGTCCTGACCCTTGCCTTCGCCGCCCAGAATCACCACCACCTTGCGCTCGGCCCCCAGGCCGCACAGTGCGGCTACGGTGGCCCCGACGTTGGTGCCCTTGCTGTCATCAAAATACTCGATGCCTGCAACCAGGCCAATCGGCTGCACCCGGTGCGGCTCGCCGGCGTATTCACGCAAGCCGTACAACATGGGTGCCAGCGCACAGCCCGCGCTGCTGGCCAGCGCCAGCGCCGCCAGGGCATTGATGGCGTTGTGCCGACCCCGGATGCGTAGCGCATCGGCGGGCATCAGGCGCTGAAAAAACAGTTCTTCGGCGGCCTCGTGGCGTTTGCGTTTGGTGGCATCGCCGTCCAGCGCCCGCACCAGCCAGGTCATGCCGTTGACCACCTCGAGGCCAAAATCGCCCGGGCGCTTGGGCATGTCGCCGCCAAAGCTGACATAAGCGCGCTGCTGGGGGCGCTGTAGTTTGAGCTTGACCGGCGCTGGCAACATCGCCATCACCTGCGGGTCTTCGCGGTTGAGCAGCATCAGGCCCTGCCTGCCAAACACGCCGGCCTTGGCTTGCACATAGGCCGCCATCGACCCATGCCAGTCCAGATGGTCTTGCGTGATATTGAGCACCACCCCGGCGCTGGGCGCAAAACCGTGCACACCGTCGAGCTGAAAGCTCGACAGCTCCAGCACCCAGACCTCGGGCAGCGTGTTGGCATCCAGGCGCTGGGCCAGGGTGTCGAGCAGGGTCGGGCCAATATTGCCTGCCACCGCCACGCTTTTGCCAGCGCGTTCCACCAGTTGCCCGGTCAGGGCTGTGACGGTGGTTTTGCCATTGGTGCCGGTGATGGCCAACACCGCGGGTTGGTAGCCGCGCTCTGCCCGGAGTTGTGACAAGGCCTGAGAAAACAAGCCTAATTCGCCTGTAACGCTTATAGCCATTGCGCTGGCAGCTTCACTAAAAGTAGCAATTTGAGCCGGCGACAGGCCTGGACTCTTCAACACCGCTGACACCCCCGAGCCCTGCAGCAGCGCCGCATCGAACGGCCCAGCCACAAAGCGTGCCGTGGGCACCTCCGATGGCAGGCTGGCCAATTGTGGTGGCGCGGTGCGGCTGTCGGCCACCGTCACTTGCGCACCACAACGCACGCACCAACGCGCCATCGCCAGGCCGGACGCACCCAGACCCAGAATCAGAACGTGTTGGTTTTGCAAATCGTTCATGGTCAGCGCAGCTTCAGGGTACTCAGCCCCACCAGACACAAGAGCATGGTGATGATCCAGAAACGCACCACCACCTGCGTTTCTTTCCAGCCGGTTTTTTCAAAATGGTGGTGCAAGGGGGCCATTTTGAAAAAACGCTGGCCTGCGCCATAACGCTTTTTGGTGAACTTGAACCAACTCACCTGCAGCATCACCGACAGGGCCTCGGCCACGAACACGCCGCCCATGATGGCCAGCACGATTTCCTGGCGCACGATCACCGCAATGGTACCCAGCGCGCCACCGAGGGCCAGCGCACCCACATCTCCCATGAACACCTGGGCCGGGTGGGTGTTGAACCACAAAAACGCCAGGCCCGCGCCACCCATGGCCGAGCAAAAGATCATCAACTCGCCGGCACCGGGAATGTGCGGCAAGAACAGGTAGCGGGCAAACACCACATTGCCGGTCACATAGGCAAAAATACCCAGGCAAGCGCCGACCATCACCACCGGCATGATGGCCAGGCCGTCGAGCCCATCGGTCAGATTGACCGCATTGCTCGAACCGACGATCACCAGATAGGTCAGCAGCACAAAGCCCAGCACCCCCAGCGGGTAACTGATTTCCTTGAAAAACGGCACCATCAGCCCGGCCTTGGGCGGCAGGCTCAAGTCAAAGCCCGACTGCACCCAGGTAAAAAACAGCTCGAGCACCCGGTAATTGGAGTTCTCCGAAATCGAAAACACCAGGTACAGCGCCGCCACCAGGCCGATTAGCGACTGCCACAGGTATTTTTCCCGCGAGGGCATGCCCTCGGGGTCCTTGTTGACCACCTTGCGCCAGTCGTCCGACCAGCCAATGGCGCCAAAACCCAGCGTCACCAGCAGCACGATCCAGACAAACCGGTTGCTCCAGTCAAACCACAGCAGCGTTGACATTGAAATGCTCAACAGAATCAGCACCCCACCCATGGTGGGCGTGCCACTTTTGCTCAAATGCGACTCCATGCCATAACCACGAATCGGCTGGCCGATCTTGAGCGAAGTCAGATGCCGGATCACCCAGGGCCCGGCAGCCAGACCCATCAGCAAGGCCGTCATCGCTGCCATCAACGCGCGAAAGGTCTGGTACTGAAAGACGCGCAAAAACCCCAGCTCGGGTGACAGGGTTTGCAGCCATTGGGCCAGCCAGATCAGCATGAATGGCTCCTGTGATGGTGACCACCCACCGGGTTGGCAGGGTCCAGGCTGGCGGCCAGCACCGCCTGCACCACCTGTTCCATTTTCATGAAGCGCGAGCCCTTGACCAGCACACTGATCACCTCAGGCAGCAAGTCCAGCACAGCCGATATCAAATCGGGCATCTCGGCATGGCTGATAACACTATCAACTTTGATAGCTGCCTGCGCAGACTGGACACCCGTTACAAGCACTTTTTCTATCTTTTTTAACTGGGCATGCTGGAGCGCTTCGGCATGAAAGGCCGGACCCTGGTCACCCACCTCCCCCATGTCACCCAACACCAGCAAGCGTGGCCCTGGCAGTTCGGCCAGAACCTCAATGGCCGCACACACCGAATCAGGGTTGGCGTTGTAACTGTCGTCAATCAGCGTAATGGCACGGCCCTGGTGCATCCGCTGCAGCGCCCGGCTGCGCCCCTTGACCGGCTCAAAGGCGCTCAAGCCCTGGCCAATGGCCATCAGTGGCACGCCAGCAGCCAAAGCGCTGGCCAGCGCCGCCAGCGAATTCTTGACATTGTGGGTGCCAGCAATGTGCAGGCTGTAGTGCAGCTCGCCCGCCGGGGTGGCGGCCCGCACCTGCCAGGCGGCACCGGTCCAGTCGGCCTGCAACACAAACACCTCAGCGCCAGGATGCGGTGCCGCGGCAAAACACAGCGTGCGGCGCGCACCGGCCAGAGTGGCCCAGACCGCACTGAAGGCTTCATCGGCCGGGAACACCGCCACACCGCCGGCTGGCAAGGCACTGATCACCGCACCGTTTTCATGCGCCACCGCTTGCACCGTCTGCATGAACTCCAGGTGTTCACGCTGGGCGTTGTTGACCAGTGCCACGGTGGGCCGGGTTATGGCAGACAGCATGGCAATTTCGCCGGGGTGGTTCATGCCCAGTTCCACCACCGCCACCTGGTGCGCGGAGGTCAGCCGCAGCACGGTCAACGGCACGCCGATGTCGTTATTCAGATTGCCCTGGGTAGCCAGTGCGGCATCGCCCTGCCAGGCACGCAAAATCGACGCGATCATTTGCGTCACCGTGGTCTTGCCGTTGCTGCCGGTCACGCCGATCAGCGGCAAGCCGAACTGGGCACGCCAGCCGGTCGCCAGTTGGGCCAGCGCCTGGCGCGCATCCGGCACCACCAGCCCCGGCAAACCGGCTTGTGCCAGCTTGACTGCCGCAGTGTCGCCCTGGCAAATGGCCGCCACCGCCCCCTTGGCGCGGGCCTCGGCCAGAAAATCATTGGCATCAAATCGCTCGCCGCGCAGGGCCACAAACAGGTCGCCAGGCTCAATGGACCGGGTATCGGTGTGGACACGACCGATCAGCGTAGCCGCCAGATCGGCATCGCCCGCCCAGGGCAGCGGATGCAGCCAGTTTGCCACTTGCTGCAAGCTCATCATGGCGCTCATGCGGGCACCTCCGACCCTTCGGCGCCCAGACCCAAGGCGCGCCGGACCTGCTGCATGTCCGAAAACGGAAGCCGTACGCCCTTGATTTCCTGGTAATCCTCATGGCCTTTGCCGGCCACCAGCACCACGTCGGCGGCAGCGGCCTGTTGCAGCGTCTGGGCAATGGCGCGGGCCCGATCGGGCTCCACGGTGACGGCTGCCACACCCGTCAAACCCAGCAAAATCTGGCTGATGATGGCATCAGGCGCTTCACTGCGCGGGTTGTCACTGGTCACCACCACCCGATCGGCATGGCCGCCGGCCACCGCACCCATCATCGGGCGCTTGGTATTGTCGCGATCACCGCCGCAGCCAAACACACACCAAAGCCGACCCCCGCGCTGGCGCGCCAGCGGTTTGAGCGCATCCAGCGCCTTGGCCAGCGCATCCGGGGTGTGGGCGTAATCAACCGCCACCAGCGGCTTGAGCGCCAGGCTGACGCACTCCATGCGCCCAGGCACCGGCGTCAAAGCCGCACAAGCGGGCACCGCAGCGGCCAGTGGCACACCGATGGTGCGCATGGCGGCTATCACGCCCAGCACATTGGCCACGTTGTAGTCGCCCACCAGCCGGGTCGCCAAGACCAGGCGCTGCTGGCCTTCGACCACGGTAAAAGACACACCCTCACTGGCGTGATCAAGGTCTTGCGCCTGCAGCCGGGCACCATGGCCCGCACCACCGGCCATCGACACTGTCCACAAATCGACTGCGGCGGCACCGCCCCGCTGCGCCAGGTCCACCGCCAGCTCGGCACCATAGGGATCATCAACATTGACCACCGCCGCGCGCAAGCCCGGCCAGGCGAACAACCGGGTTTTGCTGCGCCAATAGGCCGCCATGCTGCCGTGGTAGTCCAGATGGTCCTGCGTCAGGTTGGTCAGCATCGCGGTGTGGATAGAGGTGCCCTCAAGGCGGTGCTCTTCGATACCGATCGACGAGGCCTCGATGGCGCAGGCCTGCAGGCCCCCTGCGGCAAAACCTGAAAACGCTGCCTGCAAGGCCACCGGATCCGGCGTGGTCAGGCCGGTGCTGACCACCGCTGGCGGTACACCAATGCCCAAAGTGCCCACCACCCCACATGGGACGGGCGCTGTCAGCTTCAAATTTGACAGCGCCTGGGCGAGCCACCAGGTGGTGGAGGTCTTGCCGTTGGTGCCAGTCACCGCCAGCACC
>JAIFMA010000151.1 GCA_020048795.1 Rhodoferax sp. | reverse complement strand
TGATGAAAGGCGCGCAGGGATGCCGGGGCGTGCAGCCAGTCCAGAAAGGCATCGAGCTTGGCAAGGTGGGCACGATCGTCCTGTGGGTAAATCTGCCAGACCAGCGGCTTGCCGGCCCACAGGGCGCGCACCAGCGAGTCCTCGCCGCGCACAAAATTGACATCGCACGCCCACAGCAGGTGGTCGTAGTCCCATTGCGTCAGTGCCGGAAGATATATCAATGAGAGCATGCCGCGCTTATTCCAATTGGGCTGGATGGCATTTTGTTGACAAACCATGTGCTTGACGGCGGCGCTGGCACGCCCAGCGGTGACCAGCAGCAGGGTCGGCTGGGCCTCGTTGGCCAGAATGCCCAGCCATTGGCGCAGCACGGCAGGTTCGTAGCAAAACAGCGACACCAACCGGGGGGCGTGCCGGTCGGGCAGATTGCCGCAAGACCCGCCAGCACAGCCTGTGTGCTCACCGTCGGTCTGCCACTGTGCCAGCCATGCGCTGCGGTCAAAGTTGGCCTGGCGTGCCAGCAGGTCGAGCTCACGCAGCAGGCCGCCGGTGCCGCGCGTGAAGCCCGGGTAAAAGAAGTGCTTGGTCAGCCCCCGGCCGGCACCGGCCATGACCGGAGAAGGCAAGCCGTGGCAGCGCTGCGCGTAAGCCTCGGCGGTCAGGTACTCCAGGTTAATCCATAAGCATTTTTGGCCGCCAGCGCTTATGTGGTCTGCGTAAGCAGCTATGAATTCAGGATCTATTTGGCAGCCGAAGGCCTCGATCAGTACGTCGCCAGGCATCACATCGAACCGATCAAAAGGGGTTCGCCAGTGCCGCACTTGCACGCCCGGCGCAGCATCCGGTGCCAGCCAGGCCAACGCTGCGGGCTGGTCCACCCACAGCCGCACATCCTGCCCCCGCTGTGCCAGGTTGACGGCCAGTCGCCAACACACACCGAGATCGCCAAAGTTGTCGATCACATGGCAAAAAATGTCCCAGCGCAAACGAGGGGCAGGTGGTGATGCATTCATGGCAGGGATTGTCCACAATAGCGTCCTATGTCTGATCTGCCTGAAACACACCCGCCACCGGCCGCTGCGTCAAGCGTGCCGCCGCTGTTGCTGCCCACCCCCACGCACCAGCTCCAAACGGACCGCCCGCACCCCGAGCAACTGATCAGCGATGTGGCGAGTCTGCCGGCGCTGCCGGGTGTCTATCGCTACTTTGATGCCCAGGGCCAGGTGTTGTATGTCGGTAAGGCGATCAACCTGAAAAAGCGGGTGTCGAGCTATTTTCAGAAGAACCACGGTGGCACCCGCATTGGCCATATGGTGAGCAAGATCGTGCGGCTCGAAACCACCGTGGTGCGATCTGAAGCCGAGGCCTTGTTGCTGGAAAACAACCTGATCAAAACGCTTAGCCCCAAGTACAACATCCTGTTTCGGGATGACAAGAGTTATCCCTATCTGAAGATCAGTGCCTCCAGCCCGGTCAATGGCGCCGGCAAACCCGCAGCAGCGCAGTTTGCGCGGGTGTCGTACTACCGTGGTGCGGTGGAGAAAAAGCATCACTATTTTGGACCTTACCCGAGCGCCTGGGCGGTCAAGGAAGCCATCTTGCTGATGCAAAAGGTGTTTCTGCTGCGTACTTGCGAAGATCCGGTGTTCAATAACCGATCCCGCCCATGCCTGCTTTACCAGATCAAACGTTGCTCTGGTCCTTGCGTTGGGCACATCACGCCGAGTGCTTACGCACAGGATCTGGCAGATGCCGAGCGCTTTTTGCATGGTGACGCACAGGAGGTGATGAAGGCGCTGGAGGCACGCATGATGGCCCATGCTGACCGGCTGGAGTTTGAACTGGCTGCGCAATTGCGCAATCAGGTGGGTGCCTTGTCGAACGTGCTGCACCAGCAATCGGTGGACAACGTGTCGGATCGTGATGTCGACGTATTGGCTGTCAAGGTGTCAGGCGGGCGCGCCTGTGTCAACCTGGCCATGGTGCGTGGTGGACGGCATCTGGGCGATCGTCCTTACTTTCCGGTGCAGGTGCAAGACGGGGCCGGACTCGACATGGACGATGACGGAGCGCCTGATGCGGACTTGTCGGTTGACATCCTGGGCCCGGCGGTGCGGCGTTCGGTGGAGTCGCAGGTGCTCGATGCGTTTGTGGTTCAGCATTATCTACAGGTGCCGGTTCCGTCCTTGCTGGTGGTTGGTGCGCCAGTGGACAAAAGACTGCTGCAACTCCTGAGCGTGCAGACGGGTGTCAAGGTGAGTGCCGTACACCAGCCACGTGAGCAACGTCGGGTGTGGCTGGAAATGGCGCAAACCAATGCGAATTTGCAGTTGGCTCGCTTGCTGTCAGAAGAAGGTTCGCAGCAGGCCAGAACCCGCGCGCTGTCTGAGGCGCTGGATTTGTTGCCGGACGCACTGGACGATCTGCGCATCGAATGCTTTGACATCTCGCACACCGCAGGTGAATCGACGCAAGCCTCGTGCGTGGTGTTTCACCATCACAAGATGCAGAACGCCGAGTACCGACGCTACAAGATTGCGGATATCACCCCCGGCGATGATTACGCCGCCATGCGCCAGGTGCTGATGCGCCGCTACGGCAAGCTGTCGGAAGCACTGGCCCAGGCGAAGCAATCGGGTGAAACACACGCTGGCACTGGTCGCATGCCTGACCTGGTGCTGGTGGATGGCGGCAAGGGTCAGGTGTCTATGGCGCGCGAGGTGTTTTCGCAACTGGGGCTGGACCTGTCACTGATCGTTGGTGTTGAGAAAGGCGAGGGTCGGCGCATTGGCCTGGAAGAGCTGGTGTTTGCTGACGGTCGCGACAAGGTCTATTTGGGCAAGGATTCGGCGGCACTGATGCTGGTGGCGCAAATACGTGACGAAGCACACCGCTTTGCCATCACCGGCATGCGCGCGGCCCGTGCCAAGGTGCGCATGGATGGCGGCAAGCTGGAAGAAATTCCCGGTGTTGGGCCCAAGCGACGCGCGCGTTTGTTACAACGCTTTGGTGGCGTGCGCGGCGTGGCCATGGCATCTGTTGAAGATATTGCATCGGTTGACGCAATCTCCCGGGAACTGGCCGAGGAAATATACCGTGCGTTGCACTGAGCCCTGCACAACTGGCGAGTGGTGCATGCCACAATTGAGGGATGTTCTGGACCATACCGACCATCATGACCTGGGCTCGCATTGTGGCGATTCCGTTGATTGTGGGCGTGTTTTATCTGCCACTGGAGCCGGCTACCCGCAATCAAGTGGCAACGGTCATGTTTGTGGTGTTTGCTGCCACTGACTGGCTGGATGGTTACCTGGCGCGCAAGCTCAATCAGGTCTCGGCTTTTGGTGCCTTTCTGGATCCTGTCGCTGACAAATTTTTGGTCTGTGCCTGTGTGCTGGTGCTGGTGCATTTACAGCGGGCCGACGTGTTTGTCGGGCTGATCATCATCGGGCGCGAAATTGCCATCTCGGCTTTGCGCGAGTGGATGGCGCACATTGGCGCATCCCGCAGCGTGGCCGTGCACATGGTTGGCAAACTCAAGACCACGGCACAAATGGTGGCGATTCCGTTCTTGCTGTTTGACGGCATGCTGCTGGGGGTGATCAATACACATGTCTGGGGTGTCTGGCTGATCTGGATTTCAGCGGTCATGACCGTTTGGTCGATGGTGTATTACCTGCAAAAGGCATTGCCAGAGATACGCTCGAAGGTGATGTAGTTTGGGATTGGATGCTTTGGCAGTGAACCGGCTTTCGAAACACCGGAGAGAAAGATTGCCCTGCTGGGTGATTCGAGCCCGTGAATCGGCTTAGAATCGCTGCTCGCAGAGGTGACCCCGCATCTTTTGCACTCGACCTTGTGTGTGCTGTGTGGCCTCTCCAGGTTGAAGGTTTTGTGGGCATCCACTAGCCCTATTTTCCCTGTTTGAGGCTTGCCGTGAATAAAACCGAACTGATTGATCACATTGCCGACACCGCTGATATTTCCAAGGCTGCCGCTGCGCGTGCGCTTGAAGCCGCTATTTCTGCTGTTCAAAACACATTAAAAAAGGGCGGTTCGGTTTCTCTGGTGGGTTTTGGTACCTTCGCTGTTGGCAAACGTGCAGCGCGTGTCGGGAGAAATCCCAGAACCGGCGCATCGATTAAAATCAAGGCAGCCAAGGTTCCCAAATTCCGCCCAGGCAAGGCCTTGAAAGATGCTTTGAATTGATGTCTGTTTATAGGTGGGGTGATTAGCTCAGTTGGTAGAGCGGCGCCCTTACAAGGCGTAGGTCGGCGGTTCGAGCCCGTCATCACCCACCACCCCACATTAAGGCGAACACAAAGTTCGCCTTTTTTGTTGCCCTCAAGGAGATTTTGCGCATGTTTGATTTCGTCCGAAAACACACCAAGATCATGATGATCCTGATGTTTTTGCTGATCATCCCATCGTTTGTATTGTTTGGTATTGATGGCTACAACAGAATGGGCGACTCCGATGTGGCTGTTGCCCGAGTGGGCGGCATCGACATCACACAAACACAATGGGATCGGGCGCATCAGGCGGAGGCTGATCGTGTCAGGGCATCGATGCCCAATGTTGATCCCAAATTGTTGGATTCTGCCGAGGCGCGGTATGCAACGCTGGAGCGGATGGTGCGTGATCAAGTGCTGTCGCTTGCGGCCAAGAAGTCAAATCTGTTCACCAGTGATGCGCGTTTGGCAAGATACTTGCAGGAGGATCCGGGCATCGCTTCACTGCGCAAGCCCGATGGCAAACTGGATATGGATCGTTACCGGCAACTGGCGGCCAGCCAGGGCTTGACCCCCGAGGGCCTAGAGAGCAGCGTACGCCAGGACTTGTCCAAACAGCAAATTGAAGCGGGCGTTCGAATGTCAGGTTTCGCCACTTCGGCTGTTGCTGAGGTGGCGCTAAGGGCTTTTTTTGAAAAGCGGGAAATTCAGGTCGTCAACTTCCAGAGTGCCAACTACGCCCCGAAGGTCAATCCAGTTGACGCAGATCTCAACGCCTATTTTCAGGCCAATCAGACCCTGTTTCAGGCACCAGAACAAGCTGATATCGAGTACGTGGTACTGGACATCGATTCAGTCAAAAAGAGTATTCAAATTTCGGAGGCCGACCTGAAGTCCTATTACGATCAGAACGTATCACGTTTAAGTGGCAACGAAGAGCGGCGTGCCAGTCACATACTGATCAATGCGCCTAAAGCAGCAGCGGTGGCAGATCGCCAAAAGGCGAAAACCCAGGCTGATGAACTGCTGAAGAAGCTACAGTTGAATTCTGACAATTTTGCTGAACTGGCCAAGACCGTTTCTCAGGATCCCGGTTCTGCGGCCAAAGGCGGCGACCTAGGTTTTTTCCAACGAGGTGCCATGGTCAAGCCGTTTGAAGACGCGGTTTTTGCCATGAAGAAGGGCAGTCTCAGCGCGGTCGTGGAGTCTGATTTTGGATATCACATCATCAAGCTGACTGATATCAAGTTACCCAAAGAACGCAGCTTTGAGGAACTTCGCCCTAGTATCGAGAGCAACCTGAAAACTCAGCAGGCACAACGCAAGTACGCTGAAGTGGCGGAGTTATTTACAAACACGGTTTATGAGCAGTCTGACAGCCTCAAACCAGTAGCCGACAAGCTTCATCTTGAAATCAAGACTGCGAGCAAATTACTGCGTCATCCCGCGGCGGGTGCGTCGGGCGTACTGGCCAACGAAAAGTTTCTTGCAGCTGTATTTGCCCCTGATTCGACCGAAAAGAAGCGCAACACTGAGGCCATCGAGACAGCCGTGAGCCATCTGGCCGCGGCGCGGGTGATCAAACACAGTTTGGCTCGGACATTGCCACTGGCCGAGGTACGTGCGTCTGTGCTCGAACGGGTCATAGCCGCCCAAGCCACAGAATTGGCAAAAAAGGATGGTACCGAAAAACTAGCGCAATGGAAGGCCAACCCTGGCAAAGCTGAAATGCCGGTTGCACTGGTGGTGTCGCGCGATCAGCCACAAGGTGTTGCCAGTGAAATTGTGACTGCGGCTTTGAGAGCCGATGCCACGTCATTGCCTGCATGGATAGGCGTTGATTTGGGCAGCAAGGGTTACGCGGTGGTGCGCTTGAACAAACTGATACCGAGACTAGAGGCAGCGCAAGCATCGGCGCGGAGGGATCGTGACCAATATGCACAATGGTGGACGGCGGCTGAGGCGCAGGCCTATTACGCAGCATTGAAAGATCGGCTGAAGGCTCAGATTTTGGTCGCTGAGCCCATCGGGGGCGTGGCTGTGTCGGCAAAAATTCGAACCCCCGGAACGCCATAGCTCGATTACAAGTGAAGAGCGTAAGTTATAATGGTATTCCTGCGGTGGCTGTAGCTCAGTTGGTAGAGTCCAGGATTGTGATTCCTGTTGTCGTGGGTTCGAGCCCCATCAGCCACCCCATAAACACTAGGTTCCTTGCTATCATTTTTGAGTAAGGAATCGTAGCAAAAACGGTTTAGCGTAGCAAGCCTCCGATCTAACGGACAGACGACAAAAAGAAACCCGCTCAAAAGCGGGTTTTTCTTTGTGGTCGCGGTCACGCCAGCGGCGTTACCTTGATCAAATCTCGTCGATCATAGACCCGGTTCATGGTCTTCTCTTGTTTGTGCGTGTGCGGGTCACGCTCTTGGAACAACATCTCCGAGACGTAGAGTGCGCGCAGGTCGTGCGCTGTGAACCACTTCTCACTCTTGACGTCACCGGCATAGCTGACCATCAGTCGGTTCCACAGACATTTGAAGCCTGGGTCTGTGTACGTCGCGCCGTCGAGCGTGGCGAACAGATAGATGCTCGGTACACGGCGCTTGATGGCGGCGACCTCAGACACGAGCGTGTGCAGCAGGCCCGACCACTCGACGAGGTAGTGGCGTTCAGGCTCGCCGACCTTGGTCTTGCAGTCCTTCACCCTGAACCCCTCGGGCTGCAGTGCGGCGCGCGTCAAGTGCAGGATCTCGGCACGTCGTCTGCCGGTCAAGGCCACGGTGCAGCCGATCAGGGCCACGAGGTACGCTGAGCCACCCTTGGCCTTGGCGTGAGCCATGAACGCGTTGAATTCCTCGATGGACACCTTGCGAGTGCGAGCGCGCTCCATGTTACGTGCCACGCCCAGGCACGGGTTGGCACCGTCGAGGTCGTAGCCCAGCGGTGTGTATTTGTTCTGTGGTTTACAGAAGTACAAGACGCGCCGCTTGCCGGGGCGCATGTACAGGCCCGGCACGTCCGGCACGGGCAGGTTGTTTTTCATTGAGTGCTCCTTGCTTCGCGTTCCAGTCCGGCTCGGGCTGGGATGGCGACCAACGGGTCGTAGAGTTCGACGTTGTGAAAGCCGCTGTCAATTTCATCCATGTCACGAATGATGACGTCTATATCGTCGGGCTCACCTATGCACTGACCATGGTCACCACGTTCAAGACCAGGCGTGATCACCCGTGGTGATGGTTGCAAAGCACCCGCAGAGAATGTCGCATCCCGGAAACGTTCGCATAAGGGATGCCGTCGACGTCAAAAACGTAGCTCTGGGAACCTCTATTTCTACTTCCGCATCAGACAGGTTGCGGTCTTTCACGCTGTAGAGTTGTAAGTCGATCATGCTGCGGGAGCGGTCTTCCAAAATCTCAAATTGACAGCCAATAAGCCGCCACTGGCAGATCACCCAGACAAATACTCAAGTACCGCTGCAATGGCAGCATTTCGCATGCGTCGGGCCCGTACATCCCCCACATAGTTCGCTTCCTTCAATTTCTCTTCGGTCGAATTTAAGACGTCTCGAACTGTTTGTAGGCCTAACTCCTTCAGCTTTTCTAGCTGCCAAGGAGTTAAGTCAAGCACTGTTGCCGGCTTATCCAGCTGTGCGTTTAAAACCAAATCAATTCCGGAATTGACATTAATGGAGCGTTGGTCGGTAAGGCTCCGAAATGACGGATGATTGGCACCGTACTCCGTCATTCTTTTTGGTGTCAGTTCTCGCGCAATTTCAAAACCAGAGTTGGTGGGTGATATCTCATAAGAAAAAAGGCAACCAAGGTTAATCAAGTAACGCTTGCCAATTTCAGCTCGACTGGCCTTGATGCCAACAGCATGCTCAACAACAACACCTGTGTACGATAGCACCCTCAAGGACTCTTTAACAACCTCGGGTGCGTCTCGATGAATCCAGAAGAAGGCCGAAGTTGCTTTGTCCGAAGTTAAATACTGGTCATTTTTTGCCTTCAGTTCAGGGATAACTTGCCCTTCGATAAATTCGCGACCCCAATCTATAAGAGCCCTATGTCCAATATATTTCTCAGACAGTGTTGAGTGCTCTGCCCAAATCTCAGTACGATAGAAATCCCGAATTGTTTCATTAACTTGCTGTGAATTTACTTTCGGGCATCGTGCTATGGTCTTTAGAAGTAAGCGAGGATTTCCAGTAGCCGCATAGGCGAGGGTAGAAAAGTTCTTCCCATATTGCGCTATCTGGGCTAACAAGCTACTGTCGGCCTGCTTCTGCACAATTTCACGCATGTTATCGACATAGTCGGATGACAGCACATCACGCTCAATTGACAGCATGGTTGCGTCATGAACTGGTTGAAAAGTATCACCAAAACTTGTCACACCAGGATATACTGCTGCATTACACGTTATGCAATGAGAACGTAAATCTCTGAACATCGTGAAAAACTGACGCTGCTGTTCTGGCAAAAAAATATGTGCAGCTTCGTCAAAAAAGAGCGCAAAGCGTGAAATTTTCAGAGTATCGGCTAGGTCCTCGAGTGCCTCCTTGAAATCATCAATTGTTGGAAGACCTTCTGAATCGACGACAGCCTGTGGTGTCTTCCACGACGCCTCGTAAGCCTCTGCGATTTCTTCGACTTTGGTTCTCTGGATTGATGAGGTTACCGAACTGCCAGCCAGCAGTCCTATACTCTTAGGTACAGCGCCAAGTAAGCCGGATTTCGCCAGTGTGCGTATTACCAACGAGCAAATCCTAGCCAACATCCAGTGCTTGAATTGGCAAGGGTCAGACGAATGCAGCAAAGAGCTTCTTACAAAGCTTATATATACCGGAAAAATGCGTTCGACTTCAAACGCGTCAAGAAGTTCTTTTTGGGCGACACGTAGGAGAAATGATTTGCCTACACCGCGGCTTCCGACCAGTACAGCAGGATTTCTGTTCTTCAGCGCGTCAACGATTTGTCGATCTTTGGTGGTTTCTACAAAATAATTAAGTACCTCTTCGGGTCGAATATCTTCAGTTCGAAAGAAAAAATCAGACATTATTATTTACTCTCTGGTCGAGTGGAAAAAATATCTTGAACTGCCTGTAGATTTCCAATGGCATCCATGATTACAGGTTCTAGCTTTATCCTCGAGTCGATAGTAATGTAATTAAGATATCGAGCTGAATATATAAAAATTATTGCTAGTCTCATAGTGGTGGCTTTTTGATGCCAAGAGAAAAAGGCTTCCTCATGAAACGCGATATCCGAGGGTAGTT